>JBNMLR010000055.1:0-9223 GCA_050874945.1 Butyribacter sp.
GGATAACAGTTTTCAGGTATTTACGGAGTGTCAGAAAAAGTTTCCTGACCTTATGATGCAGTGGCTCAATGCAAAACAGGGAAAATCAAAGGCGTTAAATCTTGCACTGTTTAACAGTGAGGGAAAATATATAATTCATATCGACAGTGATGGTGTGTTGGACAAGCACGCACTTACAAATATGGTAAATAAGTTTGAATCAGACCTGTCTGTTGACTGTATGACAGGTGCGATAATGACAATGCCAAATATGATAGAGGATTATAAGGGATTTTTTGCAAAGCTGCTCAGGAAAATGGAATTTATGGAGTATGCACAGGCATTTCTTGCAGGAAGAAATTATGCTTCTGAATTAAATGCAATCTATACATTGTCCGGTGCATTTTCGGCATTTAGAAAATCAACGGTTTTAAAATCACAATTATATAATACTGATACCATATGTGAGGACACACACATAACATTTCAGGTAAAATATATTCAGAATAAGCGTGTCTATATGTGTGAAAATGCAATATTTTATGTCGACCCGATAGAGGACATGAATAAGTTATATACGCAGAGACAGAGGTGGCAGAGAGGAAGTCTTGAGGTTTCGCATCTGTTTATGAAAAAACACATGAATCCGTTTAAGATGATAACTGATGTAAATATAAGAACCCTTATGTACGACCATACATTTGCGTTTCCGAGAGTAATATGGTATCTTGCTCTGATTTGCCTTATTTTTATGAAGTATTCCATCAAGTCGATAGTATTTTCAACACTGTTTATTTTCGGATTGTATATATTGATAGGTTATTGTTATTATTTTACGACGATAGGCTTTCTGTCGGACTTTAGTGAACTTAGAAGATATTATGCAAGACAGTGGTATATAGTGCCGCTGCTTCCGTTTTTTAACTTTATGGTATTTTTCATAAGACTGGCAGGAGTGATAAACAGTATAAATACGGATAGTGCATGGAAAACAAAAACATTCACGGATGAAAAAAGAGCATTTTTTGATGTTGTGAGACATGACTTTATTATTCCGATAAGGCTTATAGACAAGCTGAAAAAAGCCGTAAACACGGAATAAAAAGCATGGCATCAAAAATGCCGCGTTGTGAAAAATGGTGGCAGATAAGGAAATGGCGATATGAAAAAACGAAAAATATTTGGAAAAGTATCATTGATAATGATATTTTTTGCACTTGTTGCAAGTTTTGTGATACTGTATCAGATAAAATTATACAATAAAAGCGTGCTGAATATGTATGCAGACCAGCAGGACCAGTATATTAAGATAATTTTAAATGAAATAGAACAGAGAAATGATGATAACCTCGATGCCAATGATTTTGTCAGTAAGATGATAGGCTCTTTGGATTCATCGGACAATAAGTTTTGGACGCTGGCAAAAAAAGACTCACTTGTATATGTAAAAGATGTTATGGAGACGGATGAATACAGAGGTTTTTCGATTTCATCTTATTTTGTATCTGAGAGTGCAAAAAGTTTTTTGAACGGATTGGAAAAAGATAAAGTCAAGCACAGATTTATCACGCAGTCCGGCAAAAAATATATTGCATCGGGTGCATTGTTTGAATGTGGAGGTGACAAGTACAAGGTATGTCTGCTGACAAATGAGGGATTTGTACTTGACAATAATGATTTTATACAGGCAGAGATAGTCATTATGCTTGGAATAGTCGTTCTGTTATTGCTGCTGCTCATAGTGTCAATGTCTATGGCTCATAGGATTGATAAAAAACAGGCAGAGAACGATATTCTGGAAGAAAAGCTCGAAAACAGAAATAAGAACATAGAGAAACTCGAGGAAGAAATGAGACTTATCAATGAATACGATGTAAAAAATACATTGTTTGAGGAAAGAGTCATTGACAGGTTTATGGAAAAACTTGAGCAAAAGGGTGTTTTATCGGCATATCTGGCTGCAGTCACTTTTGAGGATAGTTCGGCATATAATATATTTTTGCAGACGGTACAGTGGATGCTTGATAAAAAAGTCATAAGATTTGTATTAAAAGATGTAGGCGGAAAAAAGGCTGTATTGCTCATATTCTGGGATTGTAATTCCGATGAGGTTCAAAATGCGGCACAGATGTTTACGGGAGAGAAGAATACATTGCTGCCTGTCGGTAACTGGAAAAAATCGGATGAAAGTTTAAAAGATTACTGTTCAAAATATCTTGCTAAAATAAGGGAGAATTCATAGACAATGAAGATGACGACAAAGCTTTACAGGGAATACAAATTCAAATTTTATTTGAATGCAAATCATTATATTATCATCAACGGAAAAGACGGACAGACACATCCTCACACATGGGAATTTGTCTTTTATATAATAAAAAGTGAGGGAGAGTTCGTATTATTTAATAAGTTTGAGAAAGCGATAGAAGAATACCTCGAAAAGTATCAGGGGAGGATTTTAAATGAGCTGCCGCCGTTTGATACAATGGTTCCAACACTTGAAAACATAACTGATTATTTTTGTGTGGAGATAAGAGGAATAATAAGAACACTTGGAGGAGAACTTGCTGTTATGGAAAGCAGTGAGACTCCGACAAGAAGTTACATCATAGATTTAAGAGACGGCTTGGATTTCAAGACTAATATGTCAAAACTTACGGATGAACAGGTTGATGAAGTTATCGACAATATAGTTGATAACATGATTAAGGGATGATAAAAACTGTCATAGCTTACAGGACGGTGGAAACGGGGATATAAATGGATATTATTATGGCTTTGTCAGCTCTGGTATGCTGGCTGATAATCGGTTATAGAACAGATAGAAAGATATTAGGATTTTTTCTCGGGATTATATGGATGTTTGTGCCGTATAATTTTTTTAATCTCGTTGTAAATGATGATATAAATGAAATGGTGTGCATAGCGGTAAGTCCTTTACTTGTCTATGCAGGATTTGACTATATAAAGACAAAATCAAAGATAATGCCTGTCATATCAGCGTGCCTGCTGCTCTTTATCAGACAGACGGATGTATATGCGGCGGCAGTGTTTTCTGCGGCAATAGTCATAATGCTTTTATTGTGGAAGATGATAAACAGCGATAAACATGGGATTGTCGCACCGATAATTGCGGTGTGCCTGCCAAATATAATCTCAGTGGTTAAGTCTTTTACGGTAAAGGGATATTATCATAAAAATTTTGGTGTATCAAAAGAGGTGCTGAAACATTCCGTGTCAGATATGTTAAATCCTGTATTTAACTTTAAAAATGCAGAGATAATGGCCTATTTTGGAGTGTCAGTGCTCATTATTGCCATATTTGGTTTTATATGCAGTCATCGTAAGACAAATATTGTTTTCTTATATGGAATAATTCTTATGATATTTGCTATAGAGCCTGTTGCAGGATGGTTTGAAAAAGTATCAGGATTTAGAAAAGACAGGATAAATGTTTTAATAGTTATTTCATATGCCGTGATATTTACGGGGTTTATGATGTGGGATACATTAAAAAAGAAAATCCTGATAGCGGTATGCGTTTTGCTGTGTCTTGACATAGTACCGTCGACGATTATCGTGTATGCCAAAAGGAATAATCCGGCGGTTATTCATGAGGAAGAAATATCAGACGGCTTTTTGAAAGAAGCACAGAGAGTGACAAACAACAAGATGATAATAACAGGAAGAACTGACGGTGACAAGTTAAGCGATGCACTTGCCGAGTCGATGGATCTTGGAGAATATCTGTATGTTTTTGACAGGAGCATTGCATCGAAATATGACACGGTCGTTATTCAGAAATCAAAGCTCCGCAATGGCAGCAATGATATGGATAAAGTGAGAGAGGCGGCAGAAAAAGAGGGTTACACGGAACTTGCATCAGATGACAGGTATGTACTTTACCACAACGACAAATGCGAGAGCAGCTCGTTTACCGTAAAAGACAGTTATAAGGCGATAGGAATAGGAAGCAGAATACACCAGCTTGCAATGATATATCCTAATATTTATGAGAGCAGTGAGACAGATATAGATAAATATTCAGTGTCAGAACTTTCAAAATATGATACGGTTTATCTTAGCGGATTTACTTACAGTGACAGAAAAACAGCGGAGAAGATAATAAAAGAAACAGCGAAAAGCAGCACAAAAGTAGTCATTGATGCTGACGGTATGCCTTATGATGAAATGACAAGAGTAAGGAAATTTCTCGGAGTGTCATGTAATGACATAAGTTTTGAGAACGGTTATCCAAATCTTGAAATTGATGGTAAAGAGGTTGTAACAGAACTGTTTGGTGAAGATTACAGTCAGTGGCAGGGTGTATATCTTAACGGACTTGATAAATCTGACGGAGAGTTTGTTGACAATGGCAAAAAAATAAGTTTCATGGGAAGTGCAGGCAATAAAAAAATAAAATTTATCGGTATAAATCTTATCGGTTATTATGCAATTACTTACGATGATAATATAAAGCCGTATCTTGATAAGATGCTTGGATTTAAACAGGAAGATGCACCAAAGCATGAAATAGTTATAAAAAATGATTGACAACATAAATATGATACAAAAAGCTTTTTAAAGATATGTTTAGCATAAAGTTTAAGGCTTTGCAGACAATAGTATGCAGTGCACAGACTTATAGTGTAATGGTGTGTATTGTTGCAAACTTATAGACTTATAGTGCAGCATATCGTTTTAAAGAGGTGTATCATGAAAAGAAAAATATTTATAGTGATGACTGTCGGTATGGTAATCCTGTTTACGATAATGCCGTCAGTTGTGAGTGAGGGAGCAAAAGACGGGCTGTTGTTATGGTTTATGGCAATAGTTCCGTCACTGCTCCCTTTTATGATATTGTCGGGAATATTGGTTAAATTAAAAGTAACAAAATACATAAACCGTTTTTTAAGACCGCTTTTCGGACTTGTGTTTGGGGTAAGCGACGGCGGAAGTTATCCTGTGCTCATAGGTTTTCTTGCAGGATGTCCCATAGGTGCAAAAACGGCTGCACAGTTGTATAAGGGTGGAGAGATAAAAAGAGAAGAAGCGCAGTATCTTATGATGTTTTGCAATAATTTAAGCCCGATGTTCCTTATTGAATTTATCGGAGTAAAATGTCTCGATGTAAAAAATCCGTTTTTAATATTTGTCGTTGTCGCAGGTTCGGCAGTGATAAATGCGTGGATAGTGAGAAAAAGTTTACTGTCTGACCGAGTCACAGGTGTGAACAGTAACAGAAAAAGCCTAATGGCGGGAAAAAATTATCCGGTAATGGATGCCGTTGACGAAAGCATAGCGGATTCGTGTGAAACGATATTAAAAATAGGCGGTTACATAATACTATTTTCAATAATAACGAGCATAATAGAATATATGATTCCTGAAAAATACGATGTGGCAGGGTGCATTGCCGCCGGGATAACGGAGGTGAGCACAGGTGCGATGCAGCTTGCAGGAAATGAGTGGCTGTCCGGTATAAGGCTGTTTATGACGGATGTGAAAACTCTCGTTACGGTCTGGCTGTGTGCTTTTGGCGGAATTTCAAGTGTCGCACAGACTTACAGCGTATTGTCGGGAACAGACTTATCAATAAAAAAGTATGTTGCTGCAAAGATAAGACAGGGATTTATTGCAGTAATACTTGCATTATTGGTGTTCAGGATATAAAATATAAGGAGTGTGGGTTGTTGTAAATATTTATAAAAACTGTAAACTTAGAAATATTTATCCGTGAGCAGGGATAAGTATTATGAGCAGACAGCAGAGCGGAGTGTGAATATCCGCTTGAATTATCAAATATGTACGGCAGCTAAAATTGCTCAGAAACGAGGTTATTTTATTATGGAAAGAAAAAATGCTTGGAAATCATATGATGAAAACAACAAAAAAGAGTTAGAAATACTTTGTAAAGAATATAGAGACTTTCTGTCGGCAGGAAAGACAGAGAGAGAATGTGTAAAACAGATAATCGCACAGGCTGAGAGTGCAGGCTACAGAAATCTTGATGTTTATCTTAAATCGGGTGAAAAACTTAAATGCGGTGATAAAGTATATTCAGTGTGCATGAACAAGACGGTTGCAATGTTCCAGATAGGAAAAGAACCGCTTGAGAGTGGAATGAATATATTAGGGGCTCACATTGACTCACCAAGAATGGATATAAAGCAGAATCCTTTGTATGAGGACAGTGACCTTGCATATCTCGATACACATTATTACGGCGGTATCAAGAAATACCAGTGGGTAACAATTCCTCTTGCAATCCACGGTGTTATCGCAAAGAAAGACGGAAGTGTTGTCGAGGTAAGTATAGGAGAGAACGATGACGATCCTGTATTTTGCGTGAGCGACCTTCTGATACACCTTGCAGGAAATCAGATGGAAAAGAAAGCTTCAAAAGTTATCGAGGGTGAAAAACTCGATGTTTTAGTCGGCAGCATACCGCTTAACGACGAGGAAAAAGAAGCCGTATCAAAGGGCGTACTTGCGATATTAAAAGAAAAATACGGAATGGAAGAAGAGGACTTTATGTCATCAGAGCTTGAGGTTGTACCTGCAGGAAAGGCAAGAGAACGTGGCTTTGACAGAAGTATGATAATGTCTTACGGACAGGATGACAGAGTATGTGCTTACACATCACTTGCGGCAATGCTTGGAACTGATGCAGAGCTTGAGAAAACAGCCTGCTGCCTTTTAGTAGACAAGGAAGAAATCGGAAGTGTCGGAGCAACGGGAATGCAGTCAAAATTCTTTGAGAATGTCGTGGCAGAACTTATAAGTCTTGAGGGTGACTATAATGATATTAAACTTAGAAGATGCCTTGCAAACAGCAAGATGCTCTCATCAGATGTAAACGCAGGCTATGACCCTCTTTTTGCAGATGCCTTTGAAAAGAAAAACGCATCATTTTGCGGACGCGGAGTTGTATTCAGCAAATTTACGGGAAGCCGTGGAAAATCAGGCTCAAATGATGCAAACGCAGAATATATAGCAAAACTCAGAAAGATAATGGATGATAACAATGTGCATTACCAGATGGCAGAGCTTGGAAAAGTAGATGTAGGTGGCGGCGGAACAATCGCTTATATCATGTCACTTTACGGAATGGAAGTAATCGACTGCGGCGTAGCTATATTAAATATGCACGCACCGTGGGAGATAGCAAGCAAAGCAGATGTTTACGAAGCAAAGAAATGCTATGAGGCATTCCTTAGAAATTAGAGATAAAGAACTGAAGGGAAAATAGATTTATGGTTGTTGACTTAAAAGAAAGCAGGGAAAAGATTGATAATATCGATAAGGAGATAGCAAAGCTCTTTGAAGAAAGAATGAAAGTTGCAACGGATGTTGCGGCATATAAAAGAAGTACGGGAAAAAAAGTCTTTGACCCCGTAAGAGAAGAAGAAAAGATAAAGGCTCTCAGAGAACTTACAACTGATGAATTTAACAAGACAGGAATAGAAGATCTCTTTAGACAGATAATGTCAATAAGCAGAAAGTATCAGTATAAAGTTCTTGGAAGTGAGACAAATGAGCTGTTACCATTTAAGCAGGTGGACAGGCTCGATGTTGACAAAGACACGAGAATTGTATGTTTCGGAGAACACGGGGCATATACTGAGCAGGCAATGGAGGAAGTATTTGGAACAGATATAACCTCCATGAACAGGCTTTCTTTTAAGGAAGTACTTGAGACAGTAGCAAATGGCGAGGCAAAATACGGAGTGATACCTATTGAAAACACTTCAACAGGTGGAATAAACGACACATATGACCTTCTTCTCGACTACGATATAACAATAGTAGCAGAACATATCGTAAAAGTAGAGCAGGCACTTCTTGGAAAGCCGGGAGCAAAAATATCAGATATAAAAAAGGTGTATTCACATCCGCAGGGAATCATGCAGTGCTCAAAATTCATAAGAGAACACGGCATGGAAAGTGAATCATACATGAGTACATCAAGTGCGGCAAAAAAAGTAGCCGAGGAAGACGATATATCCCAAGGTGCGATAGCGAGCACAAGAGCGGCAAAAATATTCGGACTTGATGTACTAAAAGAAAGCATCAACTTTGAAAACAGCAACTATACGAGATTTATCATTGTCACAAACCAGAAAGTATTCCTTTCAAATGCAAATAAGATAAGTCTTTCATTTGAGATAAAGCATCAGGCAGGAGCACTTTACAATATGCTCTCAAACTTCTATTACAATGACTTAAATCTCACAAAGATAGAGTCAAGACCGATAGAAAACAGAAACTGGGAGTACCAGTTCTTTGTAGACATTGAGGGAAACTTAAATGATCCGGGCGTGCGAAATGCACTTGCCTGTATAAGTGAGTGTGCAAAACAGCTTACCATACTTGGAAATGTGAGAACGAAATAAAACTAAAAATAGCACAATAAAAAGCAGGGAGAGATATAAAGTTGTTGACACAGTATTTGTGCCTGAAAATGATAAAATATCTTTACTGCTTTTTGTTGATTAAAGAAAGGCGGATATATTTACATGAAAAAAGGAAACATATATGAGGGCGTTGTAAAGAAAGTTGAATTTCCAAATAAGGCATATGTTGAGGTGATAGAGAAAGACGAAAACGGAAATGAAGAAAAAACGCTGACACTTGTAAAAGGGGCATTGCCGGGACAAAAAATAAAATTCAGGGCAAAAAAAGTCAGAAAAGACAAAAGTCAGGGCATACTTTTGAAAGTAACAGAAAAATCGCCGCTTGAAACAGCAGAACCGATGTGCAGTCAGTTTGGAAAATGCGGCGGTTGCAGTTACCAGACATTGCCATATGAAAAACAGCTTGAACTTAAAAAAAATCAGGTGCTCGAGATAATAGACAATGTATATAAGACACTTGACTCATCATTGGGTATAAAAAAAGATTATATATATGACGGAATACTGCCAAGTCCCGACATTAAAGGCTATAGAAATAAGATGGAATTTTCATTCGGCGATGAATATAAAGGCGGACCACTTACACTCGGACTCCATAAAAAAGGCAGTGTCCATGACATAGTAAATGCATCAGGCTGTCAGATAGTAGATGATGATTACTCAAAAGTGATAGACTGCATAGTAGAATATTTCAGGGAAAAACAGATACCACATTATAATAAAAATACTCATCAGGGTGTCCTCAGGCATCTTCTCATAAGAAGGGCAGTATCAACAGGAGAACTCCTTGTTGCTCTCGTCACATCATCACAGCAGGATATATCTGA
>JBNMLR010000056.1:0-9211 GCA_050874945.1 Butyribacter sp.
CCTCCATCCTTCGCCCAAACAATATTACTGATTTCATTATATAATACTGCCTTTCACTTTACAACCACACCCCTTACATACACAACAAATGTATCCTTATATAGTTCTAGTGCTCTATGCACCTGTCACCAATCTGAACACCTGCTCTGCCGCAAGCTCCATATTTTTAACTGCATTTTCCGTTCGCATCGCTTTTTCCAATGTTGTCACACCTCGCACTATCGGGAAAAATGCGTCTATGCCGTTTGCATTGCACAAAACCGCATCATCAGATACACTTCCTGCAAATGCTATCACTTTTTTATTATATCTCTTTGCAAGTTCTGCCACACCTATCGGTGCTTTTCCCATCACAGTCTGGCTGTCGAGCCGTCCCTCTCCCGTAACTACAATATCGGCAGATTTTATCTTTTCTTCCATATCGGTTGCCTGCATAACAAGTTCGACTCCCGGCTTAAGCTCTGCATTTAGATATGAAAGAAATGCAAAACCAAGACCGCCAGCCGCACCTGCTCCCGCAATATCTTCACATGATACGCCGAGTTTTTCCGTTGTTTTTTCTGCGAAGTGTTTCATTGCCTTATCAATAACAGGCTTCATCTCATCGGTCACACCTTTCTGCGTACCGAATATAAAGGTCGCACCGTTTTCACCACACAGCGGATTATCAACATCACACGCAACCTGAAATTTAACTTTTGAAATCAGGGAATTCACTTTATCATCAACAATCTTTTCTACTTTTCCAAGTGATGATGCACCAAGCCCTACATCTTTCCCGTTTTTATCAAGAACTTCATATCCAAGTGCCTTAAGCATACCGATACCGCCATCATTTGTCGCACTTCCGCCTATTCCGATAATGATATTTTCTGCACCTCTTTTAATCGCATCAAAAATCATTTCACCGACACCGAAAGTCGTGGCGGCTAATGGATTTTTTTCATGCACAAGTGTAATTCCTGCTGCCGAAGCCATATCCATAACTGCCGTTTTGCTCCCGTCAAGCCACCCATAATAGCAATCTGTTTTTTCACCAAGAGGACCGTTCACAGTAAGACTTATCTTTTCACCACCCATCCCCTCGGTCAGTGCATCTGTTGTCCCCTCACCGCCATCGGCAAGAGGACATATCGAAATATCCGCATCGGGAACCGCTTTTAAAATCCCTTTTTTCGCCGCTTTTCCTGCCTGCATGGAAGTCATGCTCCCCTTAAATGAATCTATTGAAATCAGTATGTTCAACTTATTCTCCTTTGCTCTGCTCACTTGTAAATACATTATAAAATTCATCCCATGAATTATATGTTGTTTCTTTCCATGTGATGCTGTTCAAACTATTGCAATTTAAAAATACATCGTCCCATATTTCTGTTATATTTGTTGGAATATTTATACTTGTCAAACCAGTACAATCTTCAAAGGCATTACTTTCTATTACGGTAACTGCCTCAGGGATTTTTATGTCCGTCAAACTACTGCATCCCTTAAATACCCCTGTCTCTATTCTTGTTACACTCTCAGGAATTTTTAAACCTTTCAGACCAGTGCAGCCTGAAAACGCATAACCTGCTATTCTGGTAACCCCCTCAGGAATAGTTATATCTGCCAGGCTGCTGCATCCACTAAATGCAGATGTCTCTGTAATTGTTACACTCTCAGGAATTTTTAAACCTTTCAGACCGGTGCAATCCGCAAACGCCTCCAGTCCTATGCTTGTCACATCTGACGGAATGTCTATACCGACTAACCCGGTGCATCCCGCAAATGCCCTCGGTCCTATACCCGTCACATCATCCGGTATAACAGTATTTTTACAACCGGCAATCAAACATTTACTTTCACTATCTATTATAGCATTACAATTATTCTGACTATTATATTTCTTATTATCACCTGCCACCGTTATTTTTTCCAAACCTGAGCATTCCATAAACGGATTCCAGACAATTTCCGTTACGCTTGCCGGAATATTTACGGCAGTCAAACTGCTGCATCCCCAAAATGCATATTCTTTTATACTTGTCACAGAATCTGGAATACTTATTTCAGCAAGGCTTGTACATCCGGCAAACGCATAATTCCATATTACTGTAACACTTCCCGGAATACTGATACTTGTCAAACTGCTGCAACCACAAAATTCATTCCAGCCTATTTCCGCTACGCCATCTGAAACAACTGCACTTTTCAAGCCGCTGCAACCACTAAATACTTTCTCTCCAATATATGTCACTCCACCCGGAATATCTATATTTTCTAAGCTTGCACAGTCACAAAAAGCATAATTTCCAAGACTTGTTACGCCTTTCGGAATTTTTACTCCCGTCAGACTTTTGCAATTATAAAACGCATATTCTCCTATTACTGTCACATTTTCCGGTATGGTAAGTCCGTTTAATTTTTCACATCCGCTAAATAAATTTGATTTTAACTCCGTTACATTTTTGGGTATATTCGCATTTTCCAGTTTTCTACAGTTGTAAAATATATCGGCTCCCATATCTGTCACGCTGTCCGGAACACTTATTTTCACTAAATTTTTGCATTCCCAAAATGCCCCTTTACCTATACTTTCTATTCCTTCCGCTATATCTACTTCACTAATCTCCTCACAATTCCTAAACAGATTTTCAGCTATATTTTTATTTTCTTCTCCTTTGGCAATGGTAATTTTCAAATCACTGCATCCCCAAAATACACTTTCCATTTTCAATATACTTGTTACATTTGATGTAATATTTACCTTTTTTAAATCATTACATTCCTGAAACATTCCTTGCTTTATACTTGTTACACCTTTCGGAATTGTTATTTCAGTCAGTTCGGTGCCCCCGAATGCGTACTCACCTATATCCGTAACGCTGTCCGGAATACTTACGCTTTTAATTTTGCAATATCTAAATGCCTCATTTTCTATTTTTGTCACACCGTCTTTTATGATAAGATCAGCCTCTTTATCAAGTATATGTGTCGTACATTCCCTAATGCTGTTAAGACTCTCCTCCGTGCCATCATAAATCAAAGTCTTAGGAGTTTCCGTAGCTTCAGGTGTCGGTGTTACTTTCGGTTCTTCCGTGTTTTTAACTTCTTCCGTAGCTTCAGGTGTCGGTGTAACATTTGAGTCTTTTGTTGTCTCAGGTGTCGGTGACACCTCAGGCTCTTTTGTAACTGCCGGTGCCAATGTCAGCTCAGGTTCCTTTGTCGTTTCCGGTGCCGTAGTCACCTCAGGTGTCTTTGTCACTTCAGGATTATTTGTATTGTCAGGTACTTTTGTATTCTCAGGATTTTCTGACACAGCCGGAGACTGCGTTTTATCCGGAGTTTGTGTATTTCCCGGTTTCTTTGTTGATGTCGGTTTCTTAGTTGCCTTTGCCTTTTTCGCCGCTAAGACTTTAATCTTACAATTATATTTTTTCTTTCCTATCACAGCCTGAACAGTTGCACTGCCCTTTTTTATTCCTTTTACCGTACAGCTTTTCTTACTTTTCTTTATGATTTTAACATTCTTCTTGCCTTTGGTAACTTTCCACTTAACTTTCTTTTTGTTGTTCTTTAATTTAATTACCTTTTTCTTTTTAACTGTAACCTTTACCGACTTCGTAATGCTCACTTTCTTTGCCGCACTTGCATAATCAGCAAAATTGACATTTGCAAATACGATTGCAAAGCTTAAAATCAATGACATACACTTTTTTACATTTTTCCTCATATTCTTCACCATGCTTTCTTTTGTTTTATTTATATATATCATACCAGAAAAATACTTAAAAATCCTATGCTGTCAGCATTATTTTTAAATAATCCGTAGCAATTCAGCAATACAACCATTAACTTTCATATATTACTGTCCGCTCCTACCGTACAAAAAGACATTAACCTGCACATATTACTGTCCGTTCCTACCGTACGAAAAAACATTAACTTGCACATATTTAGTTTTCACACTATACTAAAAACAGTTATTGTTCGCTTTCTTAATGCGTGCAAATAACAGGTTATAAAACCATGACAATTGCGAAACTAATTATATGTTGTGTTATTTGCACAATTTAACCTCAGTTTATGATAGTTTCGCAATCACCTATATAAATAATAAAACAAAAACGAAAGGGGTACAAATATATGGCTGATAACAATGCTACAAGCATGAAAGATTTTGAAAAGGAACTCGAAAGTTCTTTTAAAGTTATAAAAGAGGGTGACATTTTAGATGTTACCGTTATCGGAATTTCTGAAACTGAACTCACTGTCGATTTAAATTATTATACAGAGGGTATCATTCCACTTGAAGAATGTAGTGATGACCCTGCATTTTCCATTAAAAATGATTGCAATATCGGTGATACTATCCATGCAATGGTTATTGATGCAGAGGGTGATAACGGTGCTGTCGTACTGTCAATTAAAGCCGCTCACAATCTTATTGTATGGGATGAACTCAAAAATGATATGGCAAACCGCACTGTTTTTTCTGTCAAGATTACTGAAGCAAATCCGGGCGGTGTGACAGGTTTTGTCAAAGGAGTAAGAGCGTTTATTCCCGCTTCAAAAATCGGTCTTGACTATGTTGAGGACACTGAAAGCTATGTCGGCATGACTTTAAATGCGATTATCATTACCACTGACGCAAACGAAAAAAGACTTGTTCTCTCAGCAAAAGAAATTGCAAGAGAAAATGCGGCATTAGAACATTCACAGAAAATCTCAAAACTTGCAGTCGGAGAAACTGTTTCAGGAAAAATCGTGCGTATGGAGTCATACGGTGTATTTATTGAAATAGGTGAAAATCTTATCGGACTGTGCCATATTTCACAGATTACAAATAAATTCATCAAATCACCAAAAGAAGTTGTCAAACTCGGTGACACGGTATCGGCAAAAATCATCGCACTTGACGGTGACAGAATATCACTCAGCAAGAAAGCACTTGAGAATGATGTTCCTGACGAAGAAGAAGATACTTACGAAATACCTGACGAGTTCCGTGCAGATAAGGAAGAAGATGCAGACGAAAGTCCATTTGCGAAGCTGCTCAAAGGGATAAAGTTGTAATCAGGTAATTTCGAAACCAATTATATGTTGTGCTAATTGCACAAATATAACAAATACTAACGCAGGCACGCTCTCGCTACCTGTCACTTGAATGATAAACAAAATGAATGCTACAGCTCGAAAATAAAATTTTCTCGCTGTTCGTTTCACTCATATAATTTTCAGAAAAATAATTGTATGCAAGCATACATTATTTTCTCATTGAAAATTGCATTCATTTAGAGTACAAAGTGCTGACGGTGACAGAGTGCACTGCTAATACTATTTGTTATATTTGCACAATTCAATCACAGATTATGATAGTTTCGCAAACACCTATTTATAATATATAAGGAAAGGAATTACCATGACAAGTAGTGCCGCATATGAAATTCTGGGGCTGACCCCTGAAGCTGATAAAAAGGTTATTAAGAAAAGATACCGTTACCTTATGCACCATGTCCACCCGGATAGTGGTGCTTTTAGAGCGGCTTCGGACAAGTCTTATGATTATAAATATTCGGCTCAGGAAATCAATGCGGCTTATTCCTTTCTTTGTAAAAATGCTAATCTTAAATCACAGGAAAATATTAAAAACAAATACAAAAATACAAACAGCACAGGGTACGCCAAAAAAGATACGGAAAGTTCACACAACAACAACTCAAGCCACGCAAATTCTAATAATTCATCATATGATTTTAAACACTCACGCAATAATAAAACCGTCTGGAAAGCTGAGATAAATCCTAATGCCTACACTGAGCGTAATATATACCACTATGCCGAAGACAGTGACGGCAATGTGTTCGGTGCTTTTGTTATCGCTGCCGGAAAGTATATATGGAATCACAACGAGGATTTCCCACTCTTTTTAAAAAGTATGTTTGATGTAAGCAAACGGCTTCTTGACGGTGTGGAAGAAACAAAACAGCACTTGGTTTCAGACAGCATCCGACTTAAATTTCAAGCCGAGCTGACTTATCTTTTGTCGCAGCAGTTTATTCATTTTTCCGCTGCCATGCACGACTTGTTAAAACTGGTTTCCGATAAACAGACAGATATTTTTTATATTGAGTCAATGCTCGAACTTGACCCTCATCCGCCTGTTGTCCGTGCAGGAATGACACTTTATCCCGCTTATCTTAAAAACCACAGGCTTTTTGTTAAAACAAAATCTGGAAAAGAAGCCGGCTATATCTCATTTAAAGATGACCGTTTATATTATATAATAATTCCATTATTAGAACAGAAACGCGCCCAAGTCAAAATTGAGATTTCCAAAGAGCAGGACAGACTAAATACACGAGGACAAAATAAATATAAAAATATTGACTTTATGATAAAGCTTTTGCCAAAATCGGATAAATATTTTCCCGAAAACATCAATACGAGGATTGATGAGCTGCTCCATAATTTTTCAAAAGTATAAACCAATACTTCAAAATAAACTTTATACATTCATCTAAATATAAATAATACAATACATTTACTCCCGTCCCTCCGGAATGTCTTTTATAATGTCATGCCATATTTTCATAAGAAATGCCGCCGACACGATAAACGACATAACCTCGGCAATCGGAAATGACCACCATACCATATGAAGTCCGCCAAATTTTGCAAGAAGATACGCAGCCGGCACAAGAACCACAAGCTGACGCATGATTGATACTACCATGCTAAACACTGCTTTTCCAAGTGCCTGAAATACGGTTCCCGCAATAATACAGAACCATGCAATAAGATAATGCACACCTATTGTTCTAAGTGCAGGCACACCTATCTTAAGCATATCATCGGAGGCATTAAACAATCCAAGCAATGCCTGTGGAACACTCTCGAAAAGAATAAATCCAATAAATGTAAGACAAAATGCAGTCACAAGACTTAATTTAATCGTCTTAACCATACGCTTACGCTGTCTCGCACCATAATTGTAAGCAATAATAGGTGTAATTCCGTTGTTCAGACCAAATACTGGCATAAAGAAAAAACTCTGCAGCTTAAAATAAACACCAAAAACAGCCGTAGCTGTTGATGAAAACTCAATAAGAATACGGTTCATGCAGTATGTCATAACAGAACCGATAGACTGCATTATAATAGAAGGTATTCCGACTGCATAAATCGTTCCGATAATCTTAAAATCAGGCTTAAAACCTTTAAATTGAAATTTAACTTCATGATTAAATTTGTGATTACACATTCCTGCAACAATTCCTGCAACACACTGACCGATAACCGTTGCCGCAGCCGCTCCCGTCACTCCCATTTTAGGCGCACCAAACATACCGAAGATTAAAATCGGATCTAATATAATATTTGTAATCGCACCGCTGAGCTGCGAAGTCATACTGAAAATCGTGCGTCCCGTTGATGTAAGAAGTCTCTCAAAAAATACCTGCGTAAAAATACCAAACGAAAAAATCATGACCGTGCTAAGATAATCAACACCCATAGTCATAATCTCGGCATCGGCACTTCCTACCTGACTTCTGTAGAAAGGCTTCACCACGGTAAATCCAAGTATCAGAAAAACAATATAACTCACCGCATATATAAACGCTGCATTTGTTGCCGTTTTATTTGCTTTCTTAAAATCTTTCTCACCGAGAGACTTAGACAAAAGCGCATTCATACCTACACCGGTTCCCGTACCGACCGCAATAAGAAGTGTCTGTAAAGGGAACGCAAGCGAAACCGCCGTCAAAGCATTCTCCGATAATTTTGCGACAAATATACTGTCAACGATATTGTATAATGCCTGCACCAGCATCGAAACCATCATCGGCAGTGACATATTAAAAACCAGTTTTCCTATTGGCATAGTCCCCATCTTATTTTCCTGAACGAGGGCTGAAGATTGTTGATTACTCATTTTTTGCTCCTTTCGTGTAATAAAAACATTTTACCAGTAACGCAGATATTCGTAATTGGCTGCACTGTTTGATAATGCTAAATAATTCTTTTTCTTTTGAGTCTGTACTTTTTGCTTTATCGTACAGTTGTCTATATTAACACGAAAAGAATAGTAAGGGCAAGTAGTTAGATAATCGGAAATGCTCATTATGTTGATTTCTCTATTTATAAAATTATTGAATATGACAGCTTCTGTTATCTGTAATTACTTTCCCAACCACTGTTTTATAGTTTCTTCATCCATATCTACAGCATTTGCTATTAAAGAAATATCCATTCCCATACTATTTAATTTTTCTACCGTTTTTTTTGTGGCCTCTTTAGCTGCTTCCTTAGCTTTTCTCTCAGCATATTCCTCTACACTTTTACACATTATCTCATCCTCCTCACCATGTTTTAATTCTTTCATTCTTCTTGATATATTTGGGAACTTGTCATCCTCAAAGTCTGTTTTGAGAAAACACTGCATAAGTTCACCTATCAGACTATCTTCTGCCACTTCCGTATTGACATACACTGACATAAGACCATCATTCACCGGATTGCCTGTTTCCCTTATAACATTTTCTACATGATACACTGTTTTTCCTGCTCCAAACATATCGAACTCGGATATGTAAATCACTATTACATCCTGAACATCATCAAATTCATCACCCGGTTCAGATTTATTAATTGTTATCGTTGACGCATTATAACGCACACGTTTTACATGATTACAATTATCAGATCTCTGTATTTCTATATTATATACTTTATCTTCAACACCTTCAATATATGCATCTAAGCGAACCGATCTCTTTGCAAGATTTCTTAACGACTTTTGTGCAACTAATGTTTCCGGCTTAACTTTCAGCCGTGAATTTTCAAGTATTATCTGTAATAATTCTTCGCACGCCGCTGCATCTTCCATAAACTTCTCAAATAGTACATCGTCAATTAAACGAAGATTTCTTATTATCTGAATAACTTCTTCATCAGTTTTTCTACTCTTTTTAGATTTTCCTTTATTTTGTATTTTATTAGACACTTGTGTCACCTTCTTTCAGTATTTGTTTCAGAAATATATATTCATAACTCAGCTTTACCACCTGATAAACAGATATAAATGATTGATTTTTTAAATGAAATAATGATAACATACGATTTATCTTTTTAATATATGAATATTGTCAGAAATATTCTATATGTTTTGGTACACTATAAACAATTTTGTAATATTAGATTTTTTATTTTCTTATGCATTATGCATTAA
>JBNMLR010000057.1:0-9204 GCA_050874945.1 Butyribacter sp.
AGAATATCCTCATCCTCAAAGATAACATCAGGCTTAACTCTCTGTTTTTTTGATATAGCATCAGTCTTTGACCTCTCCTGTTCCTCTGAACCTTTTACGCCCCTAAACTTATCAATCGTATCATCCGCAAGAAAAAGCTTTACAACATCACCTGCTGCAAGCTTCTCCATACCTGCCGCTTTCTTCCCGTTCAATACAATATTCTTCTTGCGCATCATCTTGTAGAAAAAACTTTTAGGAGCCTGCGGCATAAACTTCGCAAGATACTTATCAAGTCTTTGTCCCTCATCAACCGAAGTGATGTTAATCTCTCTCATCTTTAATTCCTCTCTCTTACACAATAAGCGAAACAATATAAGACTTCACATTATCTTCCTGTTCCTCATTTACATCAACACTCTTGACATTATCAAGCTCATTTATGAACAATTTCTCACTCTCAACAATCTTGACTTTGTAATCATCACCCCAGTTTGCAACAACGTCCGTAAGATATTTTCTTATATAGGAAATATCAACTTTTTTGTCACTTGTAAGCCCTATGACCTGATTATTTCCGACAACAACAAAGTCAAGACTCATAACCTTTTCCGATGATGTTATGACAAGGTCTGTGTATAATGTCATCCCTTCCGTGACATGAGCTTTTATCTTGTCATATCTTTCTTTTCCGACAGTGTGATACGGAAATGCAACTATGTAAGCCACAAGAAATTTTGCTGCCGGAAGTGCAAAAAGTACCGCAACGACCGTAAATATATTTTTGTTTGACATTTTATTTAAAAATAATCCTATTATAAATATCGCAAGACCGATAACAGCCATTGCCACCGTTCCTAAAACAGCTTTCTTTTTTTTGTACTCCAAATATCCAAGTTCACCTCTTGAAATCTTCATCGTCTAATATCCTTTCCCTAAAATCTCAAGGCTCTGTGCCCTGTATGTCTCTGCGATTATGTCAAGCTGCTTGTTGAAACGCTTTAACATCGCCATATCATTTTTTTTGTATATCTTATAAAATTCATCCTGAATTTTTTCGACTTCTCTCTTATTTGCCACATAGTAAAGTTCTTCTATACTTCTGACTATATCGGCTATAATGTTGGCTTTCTGCCTGTTGTGGTTCTGTGCATCCATTATCTCCTCACGAACCGAAGCCATCTCATGGTCAAGAACCTCAACTGCATTTGCCGCACTTAAAAGTCTTTCCCTTAATTCCTGTGGCATATGCTCTTTATATTTATATTGAAGCGAATGTTCTATCGTAGACCAGAAATTCATCGCAAGCGTTCTTATCTGAATTTCCACTTCAAGTTTTTTAGGACCGTATATCGTCTGAACCGTATAATATGCAATTACATGATAACTTCTGTAACCGCTCGGTTTGCTGTTCGTGATATAATCCTTTTCCTGTTTGACTTCAAGGTCGCCACGCTTTTTTATTATCTTAACGACAGTATTTATATCTTCGACAAACTGGCATATTATCCTGATTCCTGCTATGTCCTCTATTTTTTCCTCGATTTCTTCTATCTTAACATTTTTTCTCTGGGCTTTTTCCATAATACTCGATATGCTTTTTACCCGTCCTGAAACCGACTCTATCGGCGAATACATTCTTGCATTCTGATATTCCCTTTTTATATGATTAAACTTTACCACAAGCTCATCCACTGCCTGACCATATGGCTCTAATATTTCTTTCCAAAGTTGTATTTCCATTCTAAGCCTCCATTCCCACCGGCATTTCCGGCCACTTATTCTCTAGTTTTTTTAACAGATAAAACGGATTTATGCTTTTTTCTCCCGTCCCATCTTTTATATATATCCCAAAATGAAGATGCACAGGGAATTTTCCACTTGTCCCCTCATCTCCATATCCTGTATTTCCCATATATCCTATACATTCGCCGGCTTTCACCCTGTCTCCGCATTTTATGTTATCCGCATATGAGTCAAGATGTGCATAATAATAATATATCCCTCTGTCACTTCTTATCCCCAGTCTGTAACCTCCAAGCTTAAGCCATCCTTTTTTCTCTATGGTACCGTCTGAAACAGACCTTATCTTAAACAAACCTTTTTTGTCCACCGATGACATTATATCTATGCCCTCATGTTTTCTTTTACCGCCAAAGTTCCTGCCATCACCATATCCGTTTTCATAATAACAACACAATTTATCTTCTCTCTTAACATTGCTGTTCTTTGCGACAGGAAAAGCACTACATTCCTTTATAATATCTGTTGCCGCCTTTCTGCTCTTACAGTCATCAAATTGTGCCATAAATCTGCACTCTGTTTTCATTATACATTCCCATGTGCATATGTAGCGCAGACTTACGCACAACATGATACATAAAACTACCGCAAAAATCTCTTTTTTATACCTGAACCTGATATTTTTTAATTTATCCAATTAAGTCCGTCTCCTGACATACCTATAGATAAATCATATGCTTAAATCGGCTGTCTATGACGCAATTACATATTTCTTGATTTGTCGGCACAGGCACTCATCGCCTCAATAACGCTGCTTCTGAAACCTCTTTCTTCCAATACTTTTACAGCTTCTATCGTCGTTCCTGACGGCGAACATACCATATCCTTAAGTTCTCCCGGATGCTTTCCCGTCTCAAGTACCATCTTCGCACTTCCGAGTACAGACTGTGCCGCAAACTGATATGCCTGTGCCCTAGGCATACCCTCTGCAACTGCCGCATCTGCCATTGCTTCAATAAACATAAATACATATGCAGGTGAACTTCCGCTTACCGCAATGACCGCATCCATTATCTTTTCACTGACTATCTGTGCAAGTCCGAATGAAGATATAAGTTCCACGACTTCCTGTTTCTCATCATCAGTTATGTTCGCATTAGGGCATATAGCCGTCACTGCCTCACCGACAAGTGCAGGAGTATTTGGCATTATCCTGACTATTTTTCTCTCTCCGCCAAATGCATTTTCAACCCACTCTACGCTTTTTCCTGCCGCAACGCTTATTATAAGCTGCTTTTCATCTGTAACATCTTTTATTTCGTCTATGACTTCCTCGTAATAAAACGGCTTCACGGCAAGAAATACTATGTCGGCTTTTGCCACCTCTCTATTGTCAAGTGTAACATTTATACCAAATTCTTTTGCAACTTTATCAATAGTCTTTTGTGTAGCGGCAGATGCTATAATATCTTCTTTTTTAACAATTCCTTTTGCAAGTATTCCGCCTATCATTGCCTGTGCCATGTTTCCTGCACCAATAAATCCTAATCTCATGTTTACCCTCCATTTTCCCACAGCACGCTTTCAATATGCTGCCAATCTTTATCTGTTTTTAATTCATGCGATACAAGGACAAAATACCTTTTGCCCCGGCATCTTTCATAATAATATTTGTTTCACTAATTATAATACCACTCTTTTAACTCCATTGCATTCATAAATTTTTTCTGAAAATCTTTTTCACAGGCAAGCTCAACATGATGGACTTTTTTAACCTGTTTTTCCACCTCATCGATAAATCCATCCTCAAAAAGTGCCATTGCCGCACCCTCGCCTGCCGCATTTCCAACAATCTCAAGTTTTTCCGGATATTTTGGAAAAAGTCCAAAGTTCATTGCCTGCGATACATGAATATATTTTCCGAATACCCCTGCTATTTTTATGCTGCTTATATCATTTAGACTGATGCCTGCCTTTTCAAGCAGTATCTCGCAGCCTGCCTGTATCGCACCTTTAGCAAGCTGGATATTTCGTATGTCTTTCTGTGTTATGACTATATTATTTTCTTCTGATAAAACAAAACAGTTTCCATCTCTATCATCACTTTTTAAATGCTCACACAGATTTATATTAACATTCTGCCCTAAGGCTTCCTCTCCTGTCAACAAATACCCGTCTTTTGTAAGAAGTCTTGCTTTCATAAGTTCTGACACCGCATCTATGAGTCCCGAACCGCATAGTCCTCTCGGATTTTCCACATTTCCATCATCAAGCATACCGAGTATTATATTACCGTTTACCCTGCTTATCTTTACTGAATTTATTGCCCCCGGTGCCGCACGCATACCTGAACGGATACCTTTTCCCTCAAATGCGGGACCTGCCGCCGTCGAAGTTACAAATACTTTTCCCGAACAGTTTAAAAGTATCTCAGCATTCGTACCTATATCTATAGCAATCTCATTCACACCCGGCTTATACAGCTTTTCTTTACAAAGCACTGCTGCCGCATCAGCACCGACATGAGCCATTATATTTGGAAGTACGATAACCTCATCAATATCATATCTCTTAAAACCTATATCATGTGATTTTTTTTTGCACACTCCCTCATATGCAACGCTAAACGGTGCACCCTTAAGACCTGTCACATCTTTATTTAAAAATATATGACACATTGTTGTATTTCCAGCAACAACCATTTTCTTAATCACAATATTTGATGTTTTAGCACTGTTGTCTAGGATACTTCCTGTCATATCCTCTATCTGCTCTATGAGAATATCATGAAGCAGCTGCTCTTTTCCGTTTACACAGTGCATTATCCTCATCATAACATCACTGCCATACATTGTCTGACAGTTTGTCCTTGTCTGATTTCCTATAAGCGACCCGCTTTTTATGTCAAATATTCCTATTGCAATGCTAGTTGTTCCAATATCGACAGCCGCTCCAAGCTCTAAATCCATGTTTTTATTTAAAACATCTGTATCAGTCCCCTTAGATAAAACTTTCTTTTCTTCTGTCTGTTTATCTTTCACATACAGAACTGATTTTTCCGAAGTAAATTTTTCTTTTTTTATTACTACCATTTATAATCCTATCTCCGTATCTTTCTCACTTCTTTGCTGTCTGCTTCAAAGCTTGAAAAAGGAACCGCCCATAAGACGGTTCCTTAATTTTACAGTCCACTGTGTCTATTTAGCATAATCTGTAACTCTGGATTCCCTGATTACATTAACTTTAATCTGACCTGGATATTTTAATTCTTCCTCAATCTGCTTTGAGATGTCCCTTGCAAGCAATACCATATCGTCATCACTGATCTTGTCAGGTACGACCATAACACGTACTTCCCTGCCTGCCTGGATTGCAAATGACTTTTCAACACCCTTAAAGCTGTTTGAAATATCTTCTAACTGTTTCAATCTGTTTGTATATGTTTCTAATGTCTCTCTTCTCGCACCCGGACGAGCTGCTGAAATAGTATCTGCTGCCTGTACGATACACGCAATAAGAGATTCCGGCTCAACATCACCATGATGTGCCTCAACTGCATTTATTACAACCTGCGATTCTTTATACTTGCGACAAAGATCTGCACCTATCTGAACATGAGTACCCTCCATCTCCTGGTCAACACTCTTTCCAATATCATGTAATAAACCTGCTCTCTTTGCTGTACGGACATCCACTCCGATCTCGCCTGCAAGAAGCCCAGACAGATGAGCAACCTCTATTGAATGATTAAGTGCATTCTGTCCATAACTTGTCCTGAATTTCATCTTTCCTAAAAGACGGATAAGTTCCGGATGAATACCATGCACTCCAACTTCTAATGTAGCCGCTTCACCTTCTTCACGCATCATTGATTCGACTTCTTTCTTAGCCTTTTCGACCATCTCCTCAATGCGTGCCGGATGTATTCTTCCATCAACAATAAGTTTTTCAAGTGCAATTCTCGCTACTTCTCTCCTTGCACCGTCAAAGCCTGATAATACTACTGCTTCCGGTGTATCATCTATAATAAGATTTACTCCGGTAAGAGTCTCAATAGTACGGATATTTCTTCCCTCTCGACCGATTATCCTGCCTTTCATTTCATCATTTGGAAGCTGTACGACTGATATAGTCGTCTCGGCAACATGATCTGCGGCACATCTCTGTATAGCCGTAACCACATAATCTTTTGCTTTCTTGTCAGCTTCTTCCTTTGCTTTCTTGTTAAGTTCTTTAACAAGAACAGCAGTCTCATGTTTTACATCTTCTTCAACAGATTTTAACAGATATTCCTTAGCCTGTTCAGTAGTCAGTCCCGAAATTTTTTCAAGTTCCTGCAAATGACTTGCCTTAATCTCTTCAAGCTCTTTTTTCTGCCTGTCAAGGTCAGCATTCTTTGCATTCAGCTTATTTTCTTTCTTTTCAAGTGCATCTGACTTCTTATCCAGAGTTTCCTCCTTCGACAATACGCGTTTTTCATATCGTTGCAATTCTGCTCTTCTCTCTTTGGATTCACGCTCAATCTCATTTTTCGTCTTGATCGCTTCTTCCTTTGCTTCGAGAAGTGCTTCACGCTTTTTAGTCTCAGCAGTTTTCAAAGCATCATCTATGATTCCGCGTGCTTTTTCTTCCGCATTGCCAACTTTTACTTCTTCGCTCTTTTTATATTGTTCAATAGCGACATTTTTTGTAATAAGCGCTGTAACGATAATCCCAACCAATAGAAGCACAATGGCTATTATAATAACCAAATGTACGCCTTCCATCGAACAGGAGCACCTCCTTATAAATATTCATTGCATTGTAAATAATATACATAAAATCAAAAAATATCTTATCCATATTACATACCACAACACAATAATTTTATACTTTTTACATTAAGCTGTCAAGATATGAACTACCAGAAAGTCACATAAAATTAGTAACAGTTCAGCCATAAAAAGATGATTAGCAATACAAGGAGCTTGTTCATTGTATTGCTGATTCTCTTTTTATGGCTGAATAGCCTTTCATTTCTGAAATGAAAGGCTGAACTGTTACTTCATCATCTCTCACCAATCTTTAAATTTGGAACGGCATTTAAGTCAAGACCGCTTCTTGTACCTGCCATATACTCATAATACCCCTGTACTGCTATCATAGCCGCATTGTCGGTACAGAATATAGGTGACGGATAATATAAAGTGATATTATTTTTTTCACATCCCTTTTTCATTGCTTCTCTCAATGCTGAGTTTGATGCAACTCCTCCCGCAACAGCTATCTTATCCTCGCCGAGACGCTTTGCCGCATCTATCGCTCTCTCGACAAGCACATCGACTACCGCCTGCTGAAAAGATGCCGCAACATCGGCTCTGTTTACTTCTATGTTTTTCATCTCACATCCGTTAAGATAATTTAAAACGGCTGATTTTACACCTGAAAAACTAAAGTCATATTTACTTCCGTCTATCTTTGCCCTTGGAAATTCTATTGCATGAGGATTTCCCTCTTTTGCAAGTTTGTCTATCTTAGGACCGCCCGGATAACCAAGTCCTATTGCTCTTGCAACTTTATCAAATGCCTCTCCTGCCGCATCGTCATGTGTGCATCCGATTATCTCAAATTTACCGTATTCGAGCACACGCACAAGATGTGTATGTCCGCCTGATACCACAAGGCAGAGAAACGGTGGTTCTAAGTCCTTATGTTCTATGTAGTTTGCAGCTATATGTCCCTCGATATGATGAACTCCGACAAGAGGTTTATCCGCCGCATATGCGATGGCTTTTGCCGCACCGACACCTACAAGAAGTGCACCGACAAGTCCCGGACCATATGTAACGCTTATGGCATCTATATCCTCGAGTGTGACCTTTGCATCCTCAAGTGCCTGCTCTATAACCTGATTTATCTTTTCAATATGCTTTCTTGATGCGATTTCCGGAACAACTCCTCCATACAGAGTATGTATCGCTATCTGCGAAGAAATCACATTTGAGAGAACTTCCCTGCCGTTTTTAACTACTGCTGCTGCAGCTTCATCACAGGAGCTTTCTATTCCTAATATCAAAATATCGTCTTTCATTTATTCCTCCGAATTGTCAAAATATTTTTTTCCTTCCTTTGCCGCATTGCTCCATCCTAATATCTTCCAGTTTCCCGATGAATCCCTGCGGCACATAAATTTCTCATAAAGCCTTACTCTGTCCGACCCTTTTTTTACAAGCGTACTCGTGTAAAGTATGGCACAGTCTTTTCCACTTTCCTCTCCAAATTTCACATCGTCATTATCCTGTACCATATATGAAGAAATCTTTTGTTTGTTGCTCTTATACTTCTCTTTATCCGATTTGAAATTTTTAAGCATTTTATCCCATGAATTGTCTGACTGACTTAAAAGTTCAGCATCATAGAGTTTTCTAAGCTGTTTTAAAAGTCCCTCAAAGTCACTGTCACTTAAATCCGACTCATTATACATACACTGGTTTAAACGCCAGTATAATTTAACAACCTCTGTCGGTGTCTTTGGATAAGCGGTATCTAAATCCTTTGCGAGCAGCTTTCCGTACTCGGTATTCGGAAGTTTCACTTCACCCTCCGCATCCTGCGTAATCTTTTTGTTGATGACATAATATCCCGTAACAGCTAACGCAGCGATAACAAGCATAATAAAAAATGCACTCGTAACCTTTTTTTTATTTTTATCCATATTTTCCCTCTTTTCCGCACCTTTTTATACTATGTGCTGATGTATTTTGTTATCTTACCATTTGTATTATAAATCCGTGCAGGCATCCTACACTTTATATATAATATTTTCGGATTATTTAGATAATTACATTAATTTCCGGGAATTTTGTATTTTTCACATTCTGAACAATATTTATAAAATCGAAGATAAATCTCAGCGCCCTTAGGTAATGAACCACTCTGACTTTACTCATCTTCAGGATATGATAATGTAACGCTCTTTCCGTCTTTTCCGGGATAAGAATTTTTAAATATCTTTCTCACCGGTGCCATATAATTTTCGGGATGTATCAGTGACGGACTGTAATGCGTGAGCCACATTTCCTTAACCTGTGCTTCTCTCGCCACTTTTGCCGCTTCACAAAACATCATGTGTTTTTTTTCTACCGCTTTTTGTTTCTTGTCACTCTCGCCATACATTCCCTCACATATGAGAAGGTCTGCTTCTTTTGCGTTCTCCACAAGACTTTTCACCGGTCTTGTATCAGTGCAATATGTAACTTTTATTCCTTTCCGCTCAGGGCCTATGACCATATCAGGAGTGTAAACCTTCCCCTCAAATTCCATAGTCTCACCTTTTTGAAGTCTGCTCCACAATTTCATCGGAACTTCGTTTTCTTTGGCAAGCTCCGGAAAAAATCTTCCACCCCTTTTTATATCTATCGTATATCCATAACAGGTGACATTATGATTTACTTTAAATGCCGTAAGATGATACCCGTTTATCTCTATCGTCTGACAGTCCTC
>JBNMLR010000058.1:0-8858 GCA_050874945.1 Butyribacter sp.
CTTTTCTATAGTTCCCTCATAATAACCAAGCCCTGATATTTTAATGGTTGCCGTTCCTACATTCAAATTATCAGAATAACCTATCACATAATCCTGTTTTTCTTTCAGCGTAACATTTCCATCAGTGACACGCACATTCTGTTTTATCATTCCTCCGGTATATACCTTGTCTTCTACACCCTCAATATAAAAGCTGTCCAATTTCTGCTTTACCGTTATATTGCAAACCGCATTAACACTGCTGTTATCCCTAACTGCCGCCATCACCTTTGTTTTTCCCGGTGATACTGCCGTTATGACACCTTTAGTAGATACTGTTGCAATATCTTCATCCGAGCTGCTCCACTCAATGCTGTCCGTTGTATCTGCAGGGGATATTTTGGGAGTTATCTGCATCGTATCTTCTTTATATAATGTAAGTTCTTTCTCTGCAAATGTGATTGCTACACAAGGTGATACTATCTTAATATCATAACTTGCACTTACACCATTTGATGCTGTTGCTGTTATTACAACATCTCCCGTTGACAGTGCTTTTACATTTCCCTGTGCATCGACAACGGCTTTTTTCTCGTCACTGCTGCTCCATACGATTTCTTTATCTGTTGCATTTTCAGGAATCACTGATGCCGTAAGTTTCGCCTGTGTACCTTTTCTTATGGAATTACTTCCGTTTACTGTTATCTTTTCTACAGGTATTTCTTTTACTTCTATCTCAAATCCCGTTGTCTTTCCGCCATAGCTTACAACAACATTTTGTTTGCCTATAGTCATCATGTCATAATTGCTAAGCATATTTTTTGCGAGCAATACATAAACATCATAACCATCTTCATATTCTATCTTTAAAACTCCATCCGTCAAATCTATTTCTTCACCCTGGTCATATATCAGTTTTTCCGGTGTCATATCCATAGAAATATCTGTGACACGCTGCTGACGGTTATTTTTCAACTGTGGATATTTATATGTAGAATTTGAGTCAATCTCCCATGTATTTTCAAAATCAAAACCTACATACATATTTTGTAATTCCATCTGGGTTTTGGTGCAGCTTTTTGCCTCAGAATCTCCATCCGTCGCACTGCCTAACAGATAATAATTCTTTTTGCCCGAATAATAATCATTATATTTTTTTGTGCCGCATATTGCAGAGCCTGAAATCTCACCTGCATTATAACAGTTTTCTATGTAATAATTGGATAAAGTCCCCGCTATACCTCCTACAGCACCTGAAAAATCATCCTCATTATCTCTTATTATAGCGGCAATATTATAACTATTTCTGATATAAGTATTGTATCCTCGTCCAACCATACCGCCACAGTAAACATTTCCTCTTTCATACGGATAGTGGATTTCTCCACTGACATAACAGCCTGAGATTTCACCAGCCCTCAGACTTCCTGCTATAGCACCAATGTATAATGTTGCATAACTATTGTTATAATACTCCTTACTGTCTTTTATCTCCTCGATTTTAACATCAACCATTCCAAGATCATATATTTTTCCGGTCACATCTCCGAATAAACCGACATACTCGTCCCCGACATCATCATAAATGTGCATTCCCCTGATGCGATACCCGTTTCCGTCAAGTTCACCGCTAAACTCACTTATCGGAGTCCAGCCATGTCCCGTATCCCATGAACCGCCTTTTGCCGTTTCCTCTGTCATATCAATATCGTTCATCAGTCTGTAATTTCCTTTTGGATTATTATTTATTCCATATAAATCCGCAAGCGTTTTTATCTCGGTAAATTCTTTTTCCGTTTCTTCTTTTGCATCTGCTTTAAGCGGTGCCATCGTAAAACAAAGTGCCACTGCTAATATTATTGAAATTGTCTTTTTTACATTTTTAATCTTCATAATACATTGCTCCTTTCTTTCCAAGATTTCATAAGCATTTACGAAACTATAATAATTCTCGATTAAATTGTGTAAATAACACAATATATAATTAATTTTGCAAACGCTATGTCATTATGTATATTTCCTATTACCGCAAAAGCACATATCCTCCTTTCGCCACATCGAACAAGACAGTCCTGTCACAGCCTTTCTGCATTTTTTCCTCAGCCAGAAAAGCCCTTATATCTGCTATATCCCTTTGAATGGTTCTTGTTCCTACATGAAATTCACTCTCAGCCTGAGCTATACTGACACATTTTCCATCTTCAAGCCATGTATAAAGTTTAAGCAGTCTGTAACTTCTACTTATTTTCATGTTCATCCTCCTAGTTCTCTTTAAGAGATAGTATATATCTCATACAGCTAATCGTCAAGCAGTCATTCTCATTATATGATTAGTAATATATAGCTTTTTACATATATTATTTATATATCCTTTATACTTTCACGGGATATATCTCACAATCACTCAGGGAGGTTTTAACATGGAAAAGGGTAGTATAGGCAACGCTGTTAAAAATGCTCGATTAAAAGCAGAAATAACCCAGGAGGCTCTGGCTGAAAAAATCGGCATTTCTGTCACACACCTTAAACATATAGAGTCAGAACACCGTATGCCCTCCGTCCCATTACTCATAAAGATAATGACTGTTCTCGGAATGTCATTTGACGATGTTGTCTTTGATACATCCGAAGATTCAAAACTTCTTCATAACACCATCAATCTCTTAAAGCAGTGCCCTAAAAGAGATTTAAACATCATCAATGACACACTTCATGCAATGCGTAAATATGAATGATTTTCACATTTACGCATAAATCTTTTATTGTTTCTTATTTCTCACACTTGCCAACAGGTCATAATTGTAATACTCAACATCATTCAGATACTTCCTAACATTGCTGTCAAATTTTTTCGAGTCATATTTTGGTACATACCAGTCCTTACTCTCAAAATATTCTTTCAGCTCAGGATATTTAGTATTACTTTTATGGTCTAAAAATTTTCTTCCCTTTCTGGCACATATCTCATTTATCGCAAACTGAATCGTTTTCAGATTCAATTTTTCAACATCACTCTTTTTTAACTTCTCCACATCCGAATACGGCAATATATACGAATCACTGTCATCCCATCTGGCATCTATAGCCTCCTGCGATATGTCATCATCGTCATAATAATCAGAATCATCTGACTCATCATCATAATCTTCTGACTCATCATAATCTGTTTCATCGCCATAATCGTCATCATTATCATAATCATCCATATTATTATCCGCACTATCATTATCAGAAGAACTGTTTGTATCCGTATCATCCGCATCGTCACCATTAATCGAAACAAACTGTTCACCAGCAGCCTTTGCTTTTTCGGTGTTTACAAACATTATCCCACTGACCTTATTGTCTCCAACTTTAATCCTCATATAGTAACGGTCATTCTGAGCATAGATAGCCCCTGCTCCCGTATCGGTATTTATCAGTTCACTATGCTTATAATTATATGGAATTTTTTCTAAAGCCTCCTTATAGTCCTGACCATATGTAATACCCATAATATTGTATTTAGTTTCATTATCTATGGATACACCATCGTTATTTCCGTCATTGTCATAATCCATTACTGACCAGGAAGGATTTGACAAAAAATTTATCCCCATATCATCCTGCAATGTATCATCATCATCTGTTTGCATACAATATTTTTCCTGTATCGTTGACATTTTTTCATCCATCAATGACATGATATTTCTGTCAGCACCATCCGGCAGATAACTCGAATATACGGTATTTATAAACTTTTCCGTATCAAGCGTACTTTTCGCATCTCCGTTGACTTCAAAATATTCATAATTAACCTTGTCATTTTCACATTTAAACTGTATTTCTAATTGTGAATTTTTTCCATCATAGACACCATTTGCCGTAGTATATACAACAATGTCACTGCCATCTTCCGTCCTAAAATATTCCCATTCTTCGCCATCGCAATACTGCCCCAGCACCTGACCATAGCTAAAATTATCATAACCATTGTAGTGTGCTTTTTTTACCATATTGATGTAACTTTCACTACTCTTTGCATCATCCTTAAAAAATCTGTCATATCCGACAAATACCGCAGCTATCACCAGACAACATACCACTATGATCTTTACTGCAAGCCATAAATTATAGCTGCCATGATTTGATTGCTGCGGTGCATAGCTTTGGGTGACCTTTTCAACTTTCCAGCCACAATCACTGCAAAAAAGTTGTCCGCTTTTTAATGTTTTCCCACATTTAGGGCAAAATTTAATTTCATCTTCTTCCATCGTTCTTCTCCTCTATCTTTTTATTTATTGTTTATCTTCTGAAAAATAATAATTTAAGTATAGCAATAGGAATAAGTATCCAGCCAAACATAAAACCTACCACCAACTTTCTTGTCATGATGCTATTCATCGTACCTATCATTATGTAGTTGGAATATACCGTATAACCTGCAGCCCAGTATCCCAAAATAGCGTAAATTATCAAAACCATATCTTTCTCCACCTCTGTATCCTTTTTTCTTCAATTATACAACCCACTCACGACACTATCTGTCATCGTCTGTTTTTTGCAAACAAAAAGACACAACATCTGATACCATACTTAAACCTTTTCATTTTAAATATGATAACAAATGGTGTGTCTTAATTTGTAATAGTGATTTCTATCTTTTAAATTCTATCTCGCCATACTCATAGTCCTCACTTATCTTTTCGATAAGCTTTCTACACATTTCTTTTTCATCATTATTTATGTCTGTATCTTTTCCGTCCACCTCCTTTTCTTTCTCACATATATCCTTTCTTGTTTCCGATTTGTCTGCAATAACTGTAATATCCTCTTTCAAAAGTATCAATAAATCCTTTATTTTTCCTCTTGTTCTAGTGTTCTCCTCATCCTCATCTTCCGGTATTATATTATTTTTTCTGTTATCAGACAAAAGTATCTTTTCACTATAATCTTTAACTAAATATCTTCTCTCTGACAGTCCAATATCTTCTCCGACTTTTATTTTCTTTATTTCTTCTGTTATATCTTTTTCTTCCTCGTTATTCAAACACTTTATTGCTATATACATCGCGGCAAGATACATTCTCAATGAATTTATATCATCCCCTGCTTTTACATAATACTCTGCCGTCTGCCTTATCACATTCAGATATTCCAATATCCTCTTTAAATTAATTTTATCTTCCGATATTTTCTTATCAAAACTCTTTTTATTTAATTTATAATACTGTTCTATATAATAAATGGCAAATTTATAATCTTTATTTTTTATCTTTACATCTATTAGCTTTTTTGTAAGTTCTAAATATTGATAATAATCTCTGCTTATGTTTTCTTTACTGCAAATATTTTGATAAATATTGACATATGCTTTATCATCATAAAACATAACATTCTCATTATCGCAAGTTTTTTTATTTTCACTATCACAAACAGTCCCTACGGCTTTTAACAGGCATTTTTCTTCCATTATATAATCACCTGCATCACTATAATTCTCTGCTGCCGTCTCCCATATTTTTATCTTTTCTGATTTGTTATACCGCCCTGTTTTTATCTCGTTCTCAGCCAGCAGCATATAATCACATTTATTTTTTATATCCATTATCTGTTCATTATCACATTCAATTTTTTGAGACAACAAATGCGTATGCACTTTATATAAATAGCTTGAAATATATTCATCATCAATACCATAATTTATATACTATTCCTGTGCCTGTTTAAAAATGTTATCCGCTTCTATAACCTTGCTTTCGTCATCATAGTAAAGCAATACCTCGATAAGTTTTAACAACATCAATACATGATACTTTTTAAAAGTATTAATATTTTTATTTTCATCTATTATTTTTCTAATAAGTTTTTCTTTGAAATCTTCATTCTGCCATGTGTCAATCCTGTCCGTTATGCTTATTATTTCCTGATAAAAATTCTCCTCTCCCGTATTTTCTTTTTCGATATATTCTGATATAAAGTCAAATATTTCTCCGCTTATCTCTCCACCGTCTAATTTCCTATAAACTGCTATACAGTCAGACCATAATCTTTCTTTTTCACTCTCTTTATTTTGAAATAAATACAGATAATACATACCCGCTGTCATATATATAACAGAATAATTATTATTGTGGCTAATCGTGTTTCCACTTTTATTTTCTATCTCAGTTTTTTCATAATAAACCAGTTCTTTTGCATATTTTTCTGCTTCTTTTAATTCACCACATGACTGCAACAATTTAATAAGCTTTATACATATCCATCCCGAATAGCTAAATATATTTCCCGACATTCCTGCCATGTTTTTATCATTTTCGAGCACCTTTTTTAATACTTTGACAGCTTTATTATTATCTCCCTTTTTTATATACAGTCTCGCTATATTATCCATATATTCTTCGTACAGTTCTTCTTCATTTTCGTATGCTTTTTCATTAAATATCAGCGTATTTTCATAATCACACTCATTTTCATATTTTTCTGCCATATCCATATAAGATACATCATCAAGCCATATTTTTGTCGTTCCATCTTCATCTGTTATACTCATATCCGATGTATCTTTAGTCTCATTTTTTCTAAGTTCGTCTATTATTTTCTGATACCCGTATGCTTTTTTAATATCAGCAAAATATTTATTTTTGTATTCCATACGGCAGTCCTCAGCCATATAAAAGTCCTTTATTGTCTTATATAATCTTGTTTTTTCATCTGTATTATAATCTGCTGATAAAAGCAGACTGTCTGCCCTTTCATACATTTTGATTATTTTTGTATATATATCATCAAGTTCCATAACACGCACATCAATATCATCCACAAAAAGATATATATTCTCTGCCAAAAGCCTGTCAACTTCTTCCCCCGTTTCTATCAGTTCTCTTGCCATATAATCGGGAGCAGCCGAATATTTTTCACAGCTTAATACAACCTTATCTAATATTTCCGATATGTTTTTAAGCTGGTTTTTACAATATTCCTCATAATCACCGTCAAACGAAACAATATTACTCTCATCAAATATATTTTCTATCTTCTTCCGATATATTTTCTGCATTATATCAAAAGCTTCTGTTTTGTCCGACTCATTGCATATTTGTAATGCGGCTTCAAGTTCCCTGTCCTTTCCATATACAAGACAGAGTTTTGCATATGGAAGATTTTTTCCTGTTATCCTCTCCATAAATGTCTTTAAAATCCTGCGGCGCATCTTTCTTTCACGATAACTTCCGAGTTCCTTTGCTGCATACCTGCTCATACCATCCGTTATATTGGGGCATTTTTCAGCAGCAGGCGAAAGATTTTTATATATCATATCCTGTATTACCTGATGAAGTGATATTTTTTCTGTTCTCTCATCATACTCTATCCATCCTCTTTTTATCAGCTCATCAAGTTTTCTGTCGACCTCTGAAATCGCACACAGAGTTTCAAATCTTGACTTTAACATACGCATACCTGCAAACAGAGAGAGACTTCCAAGTATCTCTTTTTCGGCATTGTCAAACTCCGATATATCAAACAATATTTCCAAATGGCTGTTTACGCTCTCAAAGTTTAATTTTTTATCCTTTCTCTGTTTTATCTGTGCATCACCCGTATTAGCAAGCCCGTATTTTTCAAGATATTTATTATATAATTTTTCCGGTGCTTCACCTGTTTTTTTAAGATATTTTGCCATAAGTTCAACAGTCATGGTATGATATTCAACAAAATTTATAAGCTTTTTTATATATTCCTCATCTTTTTCGTTATACTCAATATCGTTGTATGTATAAAACAGCTCCAAAATATCGTCATCATCACTTATCCTGTCAATGTTTATCTGACTGTAATTAAAATCTCTGTAATCCATCCTTGTAGTAACGATAAATTTACATTTGCAGTCAAATAATAATTCAAGATTTTTATCATACTCCACATCGAAATTGTCTATTATGATAAGGTCATCCGCCCTTGCAGTCTGCTTTAATATTTTTATTTTTCTGCTAAAATAATCTTTGTCTTTTTCCTTTTCATCTCTTTCTATTTTATTTATCTGAATTTCCTCATTCACGAGTGTTACAATATCTTTTTCAAAAATTGCAAATTCAATTACATTGTATTTATCCCTGTAAATATGTGCATATTGTTTTGCTGTCTCGGTCTTACCTATTCCACCTATACCCGATAAAAATACTACATTCTTTTCATCCAGTGCCTTATCTAAAGCCTGAATTTCTTCCTGTCTGCCAACAAAATATGCCGAGTTATATTGAAATGTATCAATAAGATTTACGCTTTCTGTATCTGCCAGTAATATAAGTTTATCTAAACTTTTGATAATTTCATTTATATCATTACATCTTGACTCCACAGACACGGAAATTGTATTTTTTAAAAATTCTTTTAATTCTCTAAATAATTTTGGCTGATATTTTTCACTCTTAAATAATATCTTTTCAAAATCATATTTACTTGAAAACCTTATATCTTTTAGTTCTGCTGTTCTTCCAAATATTTTATAAAATATTACTGCTCCGATTGAATATATATCCGTGTGATAATCAATTTTTTCAATCTCTCCCCTTATCTGTTCCGGAGCAGAAAACCCGTTTGAATATATCAGTTCAATATTTCCCGCTCTTTTTAAATCCGACTTTGATATAACAGAATCAAAATCAAATAATAATATGTGCTCTTTTGTCTCTGGCAATATAAATATATTTTCAGGTTTTATATCAAGATGGAGCAGCCCTTTTTCATGATACTTCTGTATTATCTTAGCCAGACTTTTTGCATAAATAAAAATTTCTTTTAATGACTTGTCTTTATATTTGCCATAGTCTATTCCCTCATTTAAAGTCATCAAAATATAGACGGTATTATTTTTATTTATAATCTCCTCAGAATTTATC
>JBNMLR010000059.1:0-8835 GCA_050874945.1 Butyribacter sp.
GCAAAGCATCTGGATTTTGGAGTTATTATATCACAAATTCGCCCGAATAAATATAAAGTTTTTCCATATGTTTTACATTCCAAATCTTAGTTACTGTTACACCTATCTTTGAGTCCGCAGCAAATCTTATGCAAAAACACGCAGCGTTGCTATTGTCACACTTTTACAGATGGGTTATAATAAATATGTAACTGTTGTCATCTATACAAAAGACATGAACAACAGTTTTACAATAAGTTATTACGAAACTGTTTGCTGTGTTTTTTCGACAGACAAGCCTGCAATAAATTTCGTGATGACCTAATCTATCTAACGCAGGGAGGCTGGTATATTGAAAAAAGGAATCTTAATAAAAAGAATTTTAGCAGGTATATTAATACTTGCCGCTGTCGCTGTCATATCCGTTCTTATGATAACAAAAGGAAAAGTCAAATTATACAGCGATTCGTCCACTACCGGCAATACAAGTGGCAATCTTTTAAACGGCGGACTTTTCACACAGGCAGATAATGTGATTTATTTTGCAAATCCAAACGACCACAACAAGCTCTACAAAATGAACGCAAACCTAAGCAAGATAAAAAAGGTCTATAATGACAAAGTAAGTTATATAAATGCCGCAGGAAATTATATTTTTTACACCAGACGAAACGACAAATTAAAAAAATCAGATAATGCCATTTTATCATTAAGTACAACTGGTCTTTTCAGAGTAACAAAAAACGGCAACAGTCTCGGCAGACTTTACGAAGACCCAACACAGGCAGCCTGTCTTTATGGAAATAATATATATTATCAGCATTACGACCATAAAAAAGGTCTTGAACTTTATTCAGTCAAAATAGACGGTTCAGAAAATAAACTTCTTAAAAGAGAAGCCATATCACCTTTTTCAATCTCCGGTAACACTATTTATTATTCCGGCTGGGCAAAAGACCATCAGATTCATTCAATGGATATTTCAGGAGGAAACGACAAAGTCATTTATGACGGCAACTGCACTTCTGTTATCAAATCAGGTGATTACATATATTTTCTAAACATGGCTCAAAATTATAATTTATGCCGTATCGGACTTGACGGCGGTTCTGCCGAAACCATAGTCCAATATAAACTTGCCACTTACAATATTACAAATGACGGAAATATTATATTTTATCAGATTGATGACGGTCAGAACAATGGCATATATATGTATGACATGAGTACAGGCACCAATGAACAGATTGCAGCAGGCAACTTCAACTTTATACATATAATCTCCGATTATGTTTTCTATGAAGACTATGAGGGAAAAACAGCATATTATTATAATATTTCAACAGGAGAAAATAAAAATTTTAATCCAACTGTTGAAAAAGACTAAATCAGAACACAAATAAAAGAACATATAGCATAGCTTATATACAAACTGTGCCATATGTTCTTTCTTAATGTATAGTACAATGCTCATAACATAGCAGAAAAAAATAAATGCTACGCATTCCGTCCAAGCATGAAAGAGTCGCTTGCGACGCTTTGTTCTCTTAACAGTCCGGTCTTTTATTTCTTACATTCATAAACCTTTAAACACGCTGTCACCCGCTGAAACTCAGCTTTTATTTTATTTCCAGTATTCTTTATTCATTGTGCACGCAAGTACCATCTTCTTTGGAAGTTTCTCATAATTTTTTCCAAGCTTATATCCAAACAGTCTGAAACCACACTGCATCATAAAATAAAATGTCTTTATAAATCTTCCTTTTTTCAAAAGACGGATTATAACTTTTTTAGCATAGCCTGCCCCCTCTTTTTCAGAAGAAATATTGTCAAATATCTCATGATATTGTCTCTGTGACACACCGAGGTCAAAACTTCTTACAAACTGCTGTTTACAAGTATATGAATGTGAATGGATAACCTTTGCATCTGCCCTGTATGCAACACTGAATCCTGCCTGCATCTCTTTGTATGCCATTATCATATCTTCATTAAATATCGTTTTTTTGACGAAGCCGCCAAGTTTTTTATACACATCAAGTCTATACATTGCACATACATCCGAGCAAAAATAAGCTTTTATTCCAAGAGTTTTTTCATCCTTTTTAGTTTTTGTGATACTCTCCGGCGGATAATTATTTTCCCTTGTCATACGCTCTATCTCGTCCGCATCTTCTCTTGCAAGCTGTCTTGCGTAAGCTATCCCTACTTTTCTGTCATCAAATGCCTTTAAAAGATTTTCGATAACATAATCATCATAACAAACCGCATCCTGTGTCATAAAAAGAACATATTCACTTTTTGCCATAAGTGCCCCGTATGCCCTTGTTGCACCGTGGTCAAAATCGGACTTTTTTATCGGATGAACGGATATTATATCTGCAAGTTTATCACCGCATTTTTCTTTATCAAATAGCCTTTCGTCCTTATTTTCTATCGTCTGTAAAAGATATATATGTTCCGGTCTTTTGCTCTGCTTATAAAGTTTTTCAAGCATTTTTGCAAAATCACTGCCTACTTTATATATCGGTATAACAACATCTACACTGTTTCCCATATTTTTACGCCTTTCTGTTTATGAATCTATGTAATTATTTTTCATGCCAACCATTTATTTATCACCTATTTTCACTTTTGTTTTTGACGCTCCAAATAAAAAATTTCATTACATCTGCAAATATTTTATCATTTATTTTTGTCTCTCTCGGCAAGAAGTTTTCCGACAACCTCAACTGCATTCTGGGCATCTTCCGAATAACCGTCCGCCCCTATCTCGTCGGCAAATCCCTGTGTTATAACTGCTCCGCCAATTATAACAAGTGTATCCATATTGTTTTCTTTTACAAGATTTACAACTTTTTTCATCTCCATCATTGTTGTTGTCATAAGTGCAGAAAGACCGATTATATCTGCATTATGCTCCTTTGCAGCTTCTATGATAGTTTCTGCCGGAACATCTTTTCCGAGGTCGATAACATCATAACCATAATTTTTAAGCATAAGCACAACAAGATTTTTTCCAATGTCATGTATATCGTGCTCAACCGTTGCCATTACTATCGTACCCAAAGACTCTTTATCTTTATTCTGTGCAAGCACCGGCTCTAACACACCGATACCAAGTTCCATTGTCTCAGCACTTGATATAAGCTGCGGAAGATAATATATCTGTTTGTCAAAGAGTTTTCCAACATGCGTTATCGCTGGTATCAGGCTTTTGTCGATTATATCCTGTGCATCCGCACCATTTTCAAGTGCTTCTTTCACAAGTTCTTCTATCTTTTTGCTTCTTCCCTTGACAACAGCTTCAAAAAGTTTGTCATCCTTTGGCACATCACTGTCTATATCAGCGGCAGATGCAGTATTTTGCGTCTGTGCCGTAACCTGTGACGCATCTATATCTCCAGAAAGCACGGAAAGTTTTCTTCCCGTAACCCTGTTTATATACCTTGTGTCTGACTCAGGCTTGTTCATAAGCAGGTCAGCCGCAAACATTGAGTGCATAAGAAGATCCTGCGACGGATTTGCGATTGCCATAGTAAGTCCGTGGCTTATTGCTATGCTCATAAAACTACTGTTTACAAACATTCTTTCAGGCAGTCCGAAAGAAATATTTGAAAGACCACACGCAGTTGCTACTCCTATATCATTTTTGCAATACGAAATAGTCTCCATTGTCTCTTTAGCAGCATTTCTGTTTGCTCCTATCGTAGCGACAAGACCATCAACAACCACATCTTCTTTTGTAAGTCCAAACTCATATGCCCTCTCAAGAATGATATGTATTATTTCTTTCTTTTCGTTAATATCCTTTGGAAGTCCTGCTTCTGAAAGCGGCAGTAAGATAAACATTGCACCGTACTTTCTCGCAACAGGAATAAGTTTTTCAAATTTTTCAGGCTCTAAAGAAATTGAATTTATCAATGCTCGTCCCGGGTATATCCTAAGCGCTGCCTCGACAACTGACGGATGGCTTGAATCGATAGACAACGGCAGATTACTTACAAGAGTAAGTTCGTTGACGCATTTAAGCATCATTTCTTTTTCGTCAATACCGTTCATACCCATATTTACATCGAGAATAGATGCACCAAACTCCTCCTGAGACTCAGCCATCTCGCATACCATGTCAAGACTTCCCTCACGAAGCTGTGCCTGAAGTGCTTTCTTTCCTGTCGGATTTATTCTCTCACCGATAATAAGAAAATCTCCGTCAAGGTCAATAGGCAGCACATTTCTCTCAGTAGACAATGCTCTCCTTAAGACCTTTCCCTCTCTCTTTTCAAAAGAGCATCCTTCCTTATAGCCTTTTTCAATAAGAAGTTCATTTAAAAGTCTTATATGCTCAGGTGTCGTTCCGCAGCATCCGCCAACAACATCTGCACCAGCCTCAACAAGCGGCATCATTTCTCTTGCAAATTCCTCAGGTCCCATATCATAGATTGTAACACCATCTTCAAGTTTGGGCAGACCTGCATTTGGCTTTGCAACAATAGGAATATCCGCATATTCTGTCATAGTCTTTACTATCTCGACCATCTTGTCAGGTCCGGTTGAACAGTTGACACCAACCGCATCGACACCAAGCGTAGTCATAACAAGAGCCGCCGTCTCAGGATTTGTACCATAGAGAGTTCTACCGTCCTCATTAAATGTAAGTGTCACCATAATTGGAAGTTCACAGACCTCTTTAGCCGCAATAACTGCCGCCCTGCATTCCTGAAGGCTCATCATAGTTTCAACCACGATAAAATCAATTCCTGCATCAGCAATACATTTTATCTGCTCCTTATATATGTCAACAAGTTCCTCAAACATAAGCGGACCGACAGGATATACCTGTTTTCCGGTCATCGTGATGTCACCTGCTATATAGACCTCTCTGCCCGCTTTCTTCTCCTCGTCCGTAAGTCCCTCATTAACAGCAGCCTTTGAAATCCCGACAAGTTTTGTATTTATCTCAGAAAGATTATCCTCAAGACCGTATTCCTCAAGTTTAATCCTGTTTCCTGAAAATGTCGGTGCATACAAAACATCACTGCCCGCCTGTATGTACTCAATCTGAAGCTGCTTTAAAACTTCACTGTTTTCAATAATCCACTCCTCCGGGCAGACACCAACCGGCATACCTCTTTTCTGCAGGTTTGAACCTGTTGCTCCATCAAGTATAAGTTTTGATTTTTTTATTCTATCTCTAAACTCTTTTTTTGTCATAACAATATATAATCCTCATTTCCGAGCAGTTTATCAAAACTTCCTGCTCTTATTCATCAAGAGTAATTATAGCTGAAAAGCATTTGTTTTACAACACTTTGATATTATGCTAAACTTATTGGCACACTATAAATGTGATTAGGTAATTGTAATCATAAAAAAGGAGAAATTAACATTGAAAACAATAGGAATAGTTGCTGAATATAACCCTTTCCACAATGGACATAAATACCAGATAGAACAGGCAAAGAAACAGCTTGGTGCCGACAATGTTGTTGTCGTAATGAGCGGCAATTTTGTCCAGCGTGGCGGCTTTGCATGGACAGATAAATATCTTCGTGCAAGAATGGCTGTAGACTGTGGTGCCGACCTTGTCTTTGAACTGCCCGTTGTTTTTTCGTGTGCAAGTGCCGAAACTTTTGCTCTCGGCTCTGTCGCACTGCTTGACTCTCTCGGTTTTGTCGATGAAATCTGTTTTGGCAGCGAGGAGGGTTCTCTTGCGTTTATCAGCAGAATCGCTCATATTTTAAATAATGATGATTACATTTCTGAGATTGATAAATATTTAAAATCGGGACTTTCTTTTCCTGCGGCGAGAGAAAAGTTTCTGACAAAAATGTTTCCTAATGAAAAAGAAAATATCACTTCTTTATTAAAACAGCCTAATAATATTCTCGCCATAGAATACATTAAGGCATTGAACAAATTAAACAGCCGCATCAAACCGGTAACGATAAAACGAATGGACGCTGGTTATCATTCTACCGAACTTGGTGTTACTGATAATTCCAATCCAGACTTTGGCAATACACTTTCAAATGCTTCTGCCACTTCACCTTTAAGCTCTGCCTCAGCGATAAGAAATGCTTTTTCGGTAAGAAATGCTTTTTCGGTACATCATGTGAATGAAGAAAAAACTCTTGAAGATACTGCACATTCCCAAATATATAACAATAACTCATTTACTTTAAGTGATACCGATAAAAAAGAAAAACTGACAGAAATTTATGAGCATATCCCAAAAGAAGTTTACAAGATTTTATCGGAAAACCCCGACCATTTTCCAGCCGATAATTCGCTTTTAAATAATATGATGTACTATAAACTACTGTCTTTCAAACTTGAAAACCGTCCATTTGACATTTTCAGTGATGTTTCTTCTGACCTTTCAGAAAGGATTTACAACAAACTTCCTGAATTTAATGATTTTGATGGTTTTGCCGACATTCTCAAAACAAAGCAGTACACCCACACAAGAATAACTCGTGCATTAACGCATATACTTCTCGATATAAAAACTGCTGATATGCAAGAATTTAATCACTCACTTTGTAATAAAGATAAAACACTTTATGCAAGGCTTCTTGGAATGAACAGAAATAAAAGTTATTTACTGCGAAATATAACAGATATTCCTGTTATAACAAAAGTTGCCGATGCCCACAGGGTGTTTGAAAAATTCCTGTTATCCCGTGATATATGTGACAGTGCCGATAATACTTTAAAATTAAATTCAAACAACAATGTGCATAATAGTGATAAAAATTTCAAGATAAAAAATAAAAATTTCAAATCAAACATCCCTACAATACCCGAAATTTCAAGCATCAATAAAATGTTTGATTATGATATATTTGCCGCAGATTTATACAGATATTGTATGAACAATTCCGTTCCCGATGAATATCGTGCCGGGATTTATATAGCAGCTCCAAATAAACAAAATTAAATTTCATGCAATGTTCCTCTTTACAGACTGACCACTATCGCAGCATATCAAAAGTGACTTCTTTGATAATTTCAAATCTTAAAGCAATATCGAAGCGGGTCACATCAACATCGCCGCAAGTGCTGTTCCAAATGCTCCTGCCACCGTCCTGAGACTGCATATGACAGCCGTTCCGTCTGAATAGCTGTCTTTTTCAATGTCTTTCATGCCCCATGCGACCATTGACATCATGATTATTCCTATTCCAACCGAACGCATTGAAAATAAAACCCACAGCGGAACAATATTTCTTGTAAGAATAGCCACGACAAAAGAACATATACTTACCGCATATATAATCCTTATGCCATATTTCTGGTAAAGCCAGCCGCCAAGTGCACTCGAAACTGCCATAAGCAACGCACCCGGCAGCATAATCATCCCAACTCTCTGCATATCGGCTTCGGCAATCCTCTTTATATAGACCGGAAACCACACCGCAGTCCCCATCATAACAGCATAAATAAAAATACTCGTCAAGACAACTATCATAAATTTTTTATTCTTAAATATTTTAAGATTTATATACGGCTCTTTTGCTTTTAATTGTCTCCTTATAAAAATAATCATAAAAATACTTCCCGTTACAATAAATAAAATACTTTTAATCATGCCAAACGAACTATTATTTTCCTTTATCGAAGTAAAACTTACCATAAAAAGAACTATTGAAATACCACTTAATGCAAACGAAATAAAATCAAATTTCTTAAACTTTTTAAATACTTGTTTAATGTTTACTTTAATAATTTCTGCATCTATATATTTAAGAACAGATGTATGTTTTTCAAAACAGTCCAAACTACTCTGAATTTCCTTGTCCTCAAAATAATTTTCTAAATTTTGTTTTTTATTATTATCTGTAATATAATTTTCCGACTGCTTTCTTCCTAAAATATACAAACCTATCTGAATAGCAAGTATAACAATAACAAGACCAAAAATCCCCCACATGATTATTTGCCATGATATTTTTCGTATAAGCAATAATGTGACTACGGGTGCAATCGCCGATGAAAGATTTAAAAGAAATCCATAAATTCCCATTACTATTCCGGTCTTTTCTTTTGAATATGCACTGAGAAGCACGACCTGTGACAATGTCAATACAATGCCACTGCCTACTGCCTGGATAATCCTGCCGATTATGATAAAAAGATAGTTAAAGCTAAGTGCGGACAGTATAATACCAAACGCAAATACTGTCATTGAGATAAAAAACAGCTTTTTTCTCTCAAAATTTTTAGTCAGAAAAACTGATAACACCGTCGTGACACCTATCGTCATTGAATAAACAGCGGTCATCCACTGTGACTTTTCTGCTGAAAGATTAAACTCTTTCATTATGTTTTCAAGCATCGATGAAAATGCCGTATGTGAAAACGACCCCATCATACATCCAAAAATCATTAATATTATAAGAATATTTTTGCGTGTAAAGATATTTCCAGAAATCTTATTACATTTGATGCTTTCATCCGATACACCTCTGTGTATTATTTTTTCACCTGAAATGTTTTTTCCTGATTTAATATTTCCATTTATATAAAATCTTTTCTTTCCGACCATATCTGTTTTCACACCTATTCCTCTTACTTTTCTATACTCATCCTCATTCTTAAGCAGCTCATGACGAAGTAATGCCGTAAAAGCAATTTACTTTCCCCAAAAACAAATTATTATCTGAAAAAACTTACATATAAAGATTTTTCCACTAATACCTTATATGATGTAATGTCAAAAAAATCTTCTGACCTCTGTATCATATTCTATATTAGTATTTGCAAAACAAATAATTATAATTCACTAAAAAGTAACATCAGCATTTTGCCCCACCCAAAATTGCTAAAGCAATTCTTGGTGTTGTATCACTA
>JBNMLR010000060.1:0-8729 GCA_050874945.1 Butyribacter sp.
CATTTATTATGTATATTATGTTCTTTACCGGATTAAAAAATCTTTTAAATATTACGGAAAAAAAGATTTTTCTTGAAAGCGACATAGACAGAAAACAAAATCGAAGTCTGATGGTCATTTTATCGACTATATTGACGGCAATGGTGTGTGTGTTAGGTCTGCTTATAGAACATATCTCATGGTTTGGACTGTCATTGCTTCTCATCGGGCAGATGGGGATATATATGTATAGATTTAGTGACAGGATATATTTGAGGATGTGTGCATGGTATATGGCGGGACTTGTTGTCATGTGTACGGCATCATTTTTGTATGACGGACAGAGCTCAAAATTTACAAAAACCATAAGGGAAAACACGAAACAGGAGGCGGAAGATTTAAGGTATGGCAAAAATATTCTTCCGGAGGGAGATTTATATAAAAGTGATAAGCTGACTTCTTCTGATAAAAAAGTGCTTGAGGTCGATACCGAAATCGTAAAGGATATTTATCTGTATGGCTATGTGGGAGCGGATTATGAAAACGGAAGATGGCAGCCGTTAAAAAAGTCTGCGTATGGAAATGAAAATACAGGTATGTCAGATTGGTTAAAACAGAACAAATTCCCGGTAAATAATATTCTTGGAAAGTATAACAGTCTGGAGAATAAAAATAAAACCAGAAATACGATAAAGATTAAAAATATCGGGACTGACAGGGAAAAATTATATACGACACTCAGCACGGTGAAAATATCGGGCAGCAGATACAAAAGTAAAAATGACAACGGTTACAGTGCATCGGGACTAAGAGGTGCATACCAATACAAGATAGAGGAAGTCACGGATGAACTGCCGGGTGAAATGATAAGTGTAAAAAAATGGGTTCAGCAACCGACGGATACAAAGCAGAAGCAGTATGTAAATGCGGAAAATGTCTATAGAAAATTTGTGTATGAAAACTATCTTGGAGTATCTGATGAATTGTCAGACTATATACGGAAAAATTTTGTCAAGGGTGCGAAAAAGAGTGATAAAACGGGAATATATTCTCTGACAAGATATATAAGAGAGGTATTGAAAGATAAGACACTCTACAATAAAAGACCTGAGGCATTTTCTAAAAATGAGGAGCCGATTGCTGAGTTCATAACGAAAAACAAGGCAGGAAATTCAGTTATGTATGCTTCGACAGCGGTGGAGGTGTTCAGGGCATTTGGTATTCCGGCAAGATATGCAGAGGGATTTCTGTTGAGAAAAGCCGACATTCAGAAAGAAGAATCGGGAAAGGTTACGCTGATGGGAAAAAATGCTCACGCATGGGTTCAGGTCTACATGGATGCGGCAGGCTGGGTAGACATAGATGTAACTCCGGGATTTTATTATGAGGAACATGAACTTATGCATATGGTCGAGAGCCCTAAGGGAATGAAACTTACGGCGGAATTAAAAAACAGTACCGGAAACAGAGGAAAAAAAGAGTCAGGCATGAAAAAGAATGACAGCAGCCGAAACACGATAACACCTGCACTTATCCTGAAAATTTTTGCAATATTCATCGCAATTATAATTGCAGCGGCTGTATTATATCTGATGGTAAGTGAAATCCGTAAGATAGTGACTCTTAACAGCTACAATGCCCGTCTTGACAAATCAGGAGAAGATGAAAAAGGACGGATAATGTATGAGAGGATAACAGACCTGCTTAAGATTGCAAATATCAGTGTGCATCTCGGATGGCAGACAAAAGAGACAGAGTTAAATATAAAAAATGTGTGTCCGTCAGTAGATGACGGGGAATATCAAAACATAAATCATATTTTGGAAAAAAACATTTATGGAAATGAAAAACTAAAACAGTGGGAGATAAACGAAGTAAAAGAGTTTATCGACAAAATTTATTATGACCTGATGCCGCTAAAAAGAGCCGGAGGAAATAAAATTTTTGGCTTTACAAGAAAATAAAACTGTGTTATAGTATTAGCTGAAATGCAGTGACGGGGAATAGTAACTGTTGAACGGGATACAGAAAGCTGCTGGTTGATGCGAAGCAGTGGAAGTGACACAGCGAACTCACCTTTGAGCATCCGGTTGAACTGACAGATGCGGTTGATATATGATTTATCATAAGTTTGTATTTGTCAAAGTAGATTAGGACGGAAACCCACCGTTATAAGGGCAGGGTATTGATTTTTTGATGTACCTGGTGAGAGCATGATTTTTCATGAATAAGAGTGGTACCGCGTGGATAGTTTTTGATATATTCTAGTCTCTATGTATAAGATATATAGAGGCGAGTTTTTTATGTTATTAGGAAACAATTAAGATTTCAAATAGAGAAAGTGAGGAAACAAAATGAAAGGTTTTGAAAAGTATCAGAAAAGTTATTTTATGCCACCTGTTGAATGTTATGACTGGGTGAAGAAAGATTCGATAGAGAAAGCACCTATCTGGTGCAGTGTTGATCTTCGTGACGGAAATCAGGCACTTATCGAGCCTATGAGCCTTGAGCAGAAAGTTGAATTTTTTAAGATGCTTGTAAAAATCGGATTTAAGGAGATTGAGGTAGGATTTCCGGCAGCATCGGAGACAGAGTATAAATTCCTTAGAACGCTTATCGAGAGAAAACTCATCCCTGATGATGTTACGGTTCAGGTACTTACACAGGCGAGAGAGCATATCATAAAAAAGACATTTGAAGCTATTGACGGAGCACCAAATGCAATCGTTCATGTATATAATTCTACATCTGTCGCACAGAGAGAGCAGGTATTTAGAAAGTCAAAAGAGCAGATAAAGCAGATAGCCGTTGACGGAGCAAAACTCCTCAAAGAGCTTGCGAAAGATGTAAAAGGAAATATCCGTTTTGAGTACAGTCCTGAGAGTTTCCACGGAACGGAAGTTGAGTATGCCGTTGAGGTTTGCAATGCTGTTCTCGATGTATGGCAGCCAAAGGCTGATGCGAAAGCGATAATAAATATACCTACTACGGTAGAAAACGCAATGCCTCATGTATTTGCAAGTCAGGCAGAGTATGTCAGCAAAAACCTTAAATACAGAGAAAATGTTGTTTTATCACTTCACCCTCACAATGACCGTGGAACAGGTGTTGCAACTGCTGAACTCGGTGTACTTGCAGGTGCAGACCGTATCGAGGGTACGCTTTTTGGAAACGGTGAGAGAACAGGAAACATGGATATAGTTACAATGGCTATGAATCTTCATTCACACGGTGTTGACTCAAAACTTGATTTCAGCAATATGCAGGAAATAAAAGATACATATGAGAGACTTACACAGATGGAAGTATCAATGCGCCAGCCATACGCAGGAGAACTTGTATTTACTGCATTTTCAGGTTCGCATCAGGATGCCATCTCAAAGGGAATGTCATACCGTGAGGAGAGAAACGAGAAATACTGGACTGTTCCATATCTTCCAATCGACCCTAAAGATGTTGGAAGAACATACGATTCAGATGTTATCCGTATAAACAGCCAGTCAGGAAAGGGCGGAGTTGCATATGTTCTCAAACAGAACTTTGGACTTATGATTCCTGACAAGATGCGTGAGGAAGTCGGCTATCTTATGAAAGGTGTGTCAGACCATGCACACGCAGAGCTTAGTCCTGACGATATGCTTGAGATATTCCGCAAAAACTATAAGAACATTGAAAAGAAATTTGATATACCTGAGTGTCACTTCACACAGGTTGAGGGCGGAATCAAAGCAGAAGTTACGATAGAAGAAAACGGTCAGAAACAGGTTGTCGAGGCACTTGGAAACGGTCGTTTAAATGCAGTAAGCAAGGCAATCCGTAAACATTATGACATAGTTTACCATCTCGCTGAATATGAGGAGCACTCACTTTCAAGAAATTCAAACGCACAGGCAATGTCTTATGTCGGAATAACAGATGAAAACGACAATCTCACATGGGGTGTTGGAACAGACGAGGACATTATCAAGGCATCTATCCATGCACTTGTAAATGCCGTAAACAAGAAATTCTTTCAGTAGGATTTCAGTATAAACGCTATCAAAAAAAGCCACTCACTTCTATTGCGTAGAGCATAGAAGTGAGTGGCTTTCTTTTAAAAGTTATACATTGAGATATTTAAGAATAAACTCAGGAATATTTTTTTCGTCTGTATCAAGTACATAAGAAAACTCCTGATATACTCTTTTTTCAGCTTCTTTTAAGATTTTGGAATCAGTAGCAGAAAATTTTTTTCCACCGGCTTCGACTTCTTTCTTTCTCATGTGAAGCTTTGCTATAAGTGCGACTATCTCTTTTGTGTCGCCATTATAAATAATGTGCATAAAAGCATCTTTTCTAAGTGTTGAGTTGTCTATCCATTCTATGCTGTCGACTGACACTGACTTGATAAGTTCTATGATCTCGTCTTTAGTTGGCATTTTCTGAAGCACTATCTTGTCACTGTCAACCGGGACAAAAAGAGTAGACTTAATCTTTGCATACAGAGGATGCATTACATAATATGTACGCTTTTTAGAGCCGTCAAACCGCTCGCTGCGAACATCATCAATCTCACATACTCCCTCAGAAGGATGGAGAACAACATTTCCTGTTTCAAACATAATAACCTCTATTTCTGCACTGTGCATAAATAAATAGAATTGAAACCACAGTGCAAATTCCAATCCTAAAACAACGAGAAATATTAAGTTGTTTGTTTAAGTGCTTATACATATATTTTAACAGAAAATGGGATTTTTTGTAAGTGCTTTTTTTAACATCAGAATAGTGTTAGAAAATGCGATAATATCTGTTGACACCCGTTTGATGACTAACATATAATAGAAAAGAAAGAGTTGCAAGTCGCATCACAGATGTGAATGGCAATGGGAAAGTTGATTATAAAATTGATACGGAAAATTTATGTTTATTTTAAGGAGGAATTATTAAATGAATTTTGGTTACTTCGATGAAGAAAACAGAGAATATGTCATTACAAAGCCAAATACACCTGCTCCGTGGTGTAACTATCTTGGTTCACCGGAATATGGTGCCATCATTTCAAACAATGCAGGCGGATACAGCTTCGTAAAGAGTGGAGCAAACGGCCGTATTCTTCGTTATCACTTTAACAGTGATGATACACCGGGACGTTATATTTATCTCAGGGATGATGAAAACGGTGATTACTGGTCTGCTTCATGGCAGCCTGTAGGAAAAGACCTCAATGAATACAAGAGCGAGGTTCATCACGGAACAGCTTACACAAAGATGTTTGCTGAGTATGCAGGTATCAAGTCAGAAGCTATGTATTATGTACCTCTTAATAAAGTATATGAAGTATGGTGCGTAAAGGTTACAAACAATTCAGACAAGCCTAGAAAGATTTCAGTATTCGGATATGCTGAGCTTTCAAATGATGATAACTACAATCAGGATCAGGTAAATCTTCAGTACACATTATGCACAACAAACACAAGTTTCAGAAAAAACAAGATATATCAGCAGATAAACCTTAACTGGTATAAAGGTCCTGACGGAAGTAACGGAAAAGAGAGATTTTTCGGTCTTGCAGGACAGCCTGTTACATCTTACAACGGAGATAAAGAAGCGTTTATCGGTCTTTATCACGACTATGGCAATCCTGTAGCCGTTGAGAGAGGAAAATGTGACGGAGTATGCAATTACAACGAAAACAGTTGTGGTGCATTACATACTGCACTTGAAATCGCACCGGGCGAGACAAAGACACTTGCCTTTATCTTAGGAAGACATAAAGAGTCAGTTGCAGATGAGATAATCGCTTCATATGAAGATGTATCAGTATGCGACAAAGAAATCGAAGAATTAAAGAAATACTGGCATTCAAAACTTGAAAACTTCAAGGTAAACACACCGAGCAAGGCATTCAACAGCATGGTAAATACATGGAATGCATATCAGTGTTTCCTTACATTTACATGGTCAAGAGCAGCATCATTCGTTTACTGCGGAGAGCGTAACGGATATGGTTACCGTGATACTGTTCAGGATATTCAGGGTGTTATCCATACGGACCCTGAAGCAGCACTTGAAAAGATTAGATTTATGCTCTCAGCTCAGGTAAATAACGGTGGAGGACTTCCACTTGTCCGTTTCGACCATGATGAGCGTGCAGGACATGAGGGAACTCCTGATGACCCTGATTATGTAAGAGAGACAGGACATCCTGCTTATCGTGCAGACGATGCACTCTGGCTTTTCCCTACAGTTTACAAATATGTAGCTGAGACAGGAAATCTTGCATTTATGGATGAGGAGATAACATGGTCAAATGTTGAGGAGAAAGCAAGTGTTTATGAGCATTTAAAGAGAGCTATCGACTTCTCAATGAATCATCTCGGACCTCACGGACTTCCGGCAGGACTTCATGCAGACTGGAATGACTGCTTAAGACTTGGAAAGAACGGAGAGTCATCATTCGTTGCAATGCAGCTTTACTATGCGTTCACGATCATGCGTAAATTTGCCGAGAAGAAGAATGACACTGAATATATCGCTTATCTTGACAAGACACAGAAAGACATCGGAGAAAAGATTAACAAACTCTGGTGGGAGGATGACCGTTTCAACCGCGGATTTAAAGAGACAGGAGAGCTTATCGGATCTAAGAAAGACCCTGAAGCAAGTATGTGGTTAAATCCTCAGACATGGTCAGTAATCTCAGGACTTGCAACAAGAGAGCAGGCTGACAAGGCTATGGCATCAGTTGACAGAGAACTCAACACAGCTTACGGTGCAAAGATAATGGCTCCTTCATATGTAGACCATTATTTCGACGGCGCACTTGCAGGGCTTTTCCCACCATCAACAAAGGAGAACGGTGGTATCTTCTCTCAGACACAGGGATGGCTTATCCTTGCAGAAGCACTTTTAGGAAATGGTAACGAAGCGTTCAAGTATTTTGAGGAAAGCTCACCATCATCACAGAATGACCAGGCAGAAGTCCGTAAACTTGAGCCATATGTGCACGGACAGTACACAGAGGGTGGCGAAAGCCCGTTCCACGGCCGTTCACACGTACACTGGCTAACAGGAACAGCATCAACCTGTATGGTAGGATGCGTAGAGGGTATCTGCGGAATGCGTCCTGACCTTGACGGACTCCGTGTAGCACCTACAGTACCGTCAGACTGGAAAGAATTCTCATTTGAGAAAAACTTCCGTGGAAAGAAAGTTATCATCAAGGTAGAAAATCCAAACGGAGCACAGAGCGGATTTAAAGAATTCTACATCAACGGCGAGAAACAGGATGACAACTACATTCCTGCTGACAAGCTCACAGATGTAACAGAAGTTAAGATGGTAATGTAATCAAAAATAAAAGATAATCTGGTATTAAATATATTTGGAAATACCGACTCCAAAAGTCAGAGAAAATCTGATAATGGGGTCGGTATTTTTGTTGCTTTGACAGTATGAATATTTGACAGGATAAAATGACAATGATATGATGAAAAATAAGCAGATAATTGTGCAAATGTAACAAAAATATATGGCTGGATATTTTTGCGTGAGGAAGATTAGAAAATATGTAAATCTGAAATTGGCGTTCAGGGTATGTATGAATGACAAAATTTAAGTAAAAGAACAGTAATATGGTTATCGGGTGTGACTTAGACTCTATGCAGTAGGTATGAATGACAAAATTTAAGTAAAAGAACAGGGTGGGATTTGTATGAAAAAACGAAAAACAATAAATATAATAGGAGCAGTCTTAATCATAGCGGTATTCTTTTTTGCAGGAGTATTATTTCCGAATAAGGCAAGGATAGGTTATTACAGACAAATTGATGACAAAGGAAAGTTTTACGATTACAACAGAAATGATGAAAAAAGAGTTTATATATTTGATGATAATAAAAAAGAACGCATGAAATTTTTAAATATGTATTGTGATGATGTTTTAGTGTATTATTTTACAGCCAGTGGCGTGCAGTTATCGGTAGATTATTTTAAACCTGCGGGTATGTATGATAAAAGACTGGTATATTATTCTCATAATAAATTTTCATTTCCAACATATTCAAATAGTGGAGAGGTTAATACAATATATTGTAAGTTCAGCGACAAATACATAACTATTACAGACCTGAAAGGACAGGAAATAACATATAAGTGGATAGGTTTGCTGTGCAATCCGGATGAGCACAAAAAAACGGAATATACAAAAAAATATGGTGAATATATTTTAAATGACAGCGAAGAATTGTCATTGAAAGAGATAAAAGAGAATAGAAATAAAAGATACATATTTTATGCAGCAGACATATTGATTATAGCTGTATTGGCATATTACAATGTGCGTTGTCATAGGAAAAAAGTTCTACCGGAATAAGAGAATTTACAAAATGAATAGCTGAACTGTTTATCAATTTTTATGGCAAAATAATTGATTGGAAAAGAGTGATTTATATACATAGTAAATTTTTGCATTAAAATAATTGACTTCATTTTTCAGATATGATATAGTAAGTTTTCGTATAACAGACAGTTCATTAGTACCATCCTGTCTATAAATAAAACTAGGGCTGTATTTAATTAGATATTATTGAATATTGGTTGCATAAATTTTATATGAGCGGATTGCGAAAATTCTTGACTCAGAGTGCAAAAGACCGGCTTGTAAAAGCGGTCAGTGAATATAGTATCATTAAAGACAGACAGTTTTATGTCTGTCTTTTTTTACAATATAAAATATTATTTAGACATTTGCGAAACTGTGATAAAAC
>JBNMLR010000061.1:0-8679 GCA_050874945.1 Butyribacter sp.
ATTTAAAACAGTTCAAAGTACTTCTTAACATTATACATCTTCGATGTCATCGACTCCAAGAGCATATCAAACGCACATATCGCCGCCATAGACTCAACAACAACAACCGCTCTCGGCACGATTATAGGGTCATGTCTTCCCTTTATCTGCACTTCAATGTCCTCACCGTCACGGTTTACAGTCTTCTGACTCCTTGCGATAGATGGTGTCGGCTTAACTGCTGCTCTTATCACAATGTCACTTCCGTCACTTATGCCGCCCAATATTCCACCGGCATTGTTTGTTTTTTTAGAGATATTTTCTCCGTCCATCTTAAACGCATCGTTATTGTCTGAACCAAACATCGAAGCCGCCTCAAAACCAGCTCCTATCTCAACACCTTTAACGGCACCTATCGACATGACAGCCTTTGCAAGATTTGCGTCAAGCTTCTCAAAAACAGGCTCGCCTACACCCGTAGGTATTCCTGAGATAACACATTCAATAATGCCACCCACTGAATCCTGCTCATTCATCTTTTCCTCAAGAAGTTTTTCAGCTTTCTCCGATGCCGCAATTTCAGGCATATAAAGAGGACTTTCCATAATCTTATCAAATGAAACATCCGTAGTATCCGCTTCAATGCCGCCTATAGCCTTACTGTATGCCATAACATTAACACCAAGCTGTTTTAATGCCTCGCACGCAATAGCACCTGCCGCAACTCTGCCTATAGTTTCACGACCTGAAGAACGGCCGCCGCCCCTGTAATCTCTGAAACCGAATTTTTCATCAAAAGTATAATCGGCGTGTCCCGGTCTGTAATACTTAGCAATCTCCGAATAATCCTTTGAACGCTGTGTCTTATTATAGACAACCATAGAAATCGGTGTTCCCGTTGTCCTGCCTTCAAAAATCCCTGACTGTATTTCTACAAGATCGTCCTCCTTTCTCGGAGTCGAATAACGTGTCTGCCCCGGCTTTCTTCTGTTGAGATACTTCTGGATAACCTCCTCACTAATCTCAAGCCCTGCCGGACAACCGTCAACAACAACGCCAATACCCTTACCATGGGACTCCCCCCATGTAGTCACACGAAACAAATTTCCAAACGATGAACCTGCTGCCATATCAATTTCTCCTTTTCTTACAAATTTTTCAAAACATAAACAAATTGTTTTTTAATATCATCAAATATTCTCAACGCTATTAATTTACTTTTCAAAAAATAACAACCTTATTTATCTAATTTTTCAATAAAAGTAACTTTGGATTGTGCGGATATAACAAATAATATAAGCAGGCATTCTATCACCGTCAGTACTTAATCAGTGTCTTTTACTGATTTATGTACTGCTACGGTGACAGTATAGCGAGAGCGTGCCTGCGGTATTATTGTTATACCCGCACAATCCTCACAGCCTACATTTCTTAACATTCTTAAATCAATCAATAAACTTTAAGCTCCTTCCAAAGCCTGTTATAATACTCCTCCACATCCTTTCCAAGATACTTAAAGACCTTGCACCTGTCTACAACATCATCCGACGGAAAAATCGCATTTCTCTCTGCCTTTTCCCCGTCATCTATCTGGTCTAATACCGCTTCATTAGGTGTTGAATAATATATATATTCAAAATTTGTCATTGCCACATCTTCCCTGCACAAAAAGTCAAGGAATTTGACGGCTCCGTCATAATTTTTACCGTTCTTTGGTATAACCCAGCTATCCATCCATATATCAGAACCCTCTTTAGGGACAACATATTCCAGCTTGTCATTGTAATCCTGTGCGATACTCGCCTCGCCCGAATATATAAGTCCCATCGCAGCCTGGTTGTTCGCCATATCATCCCTTATCTCATCCACAAGATAAGACTGTACTATCTCCTTTTGCTGCTTAAGGTCATTAAGTGCAGTCATCAGCTCATTTTTATCGGTCGTATTTATAGAATAACCGTGTCTTACAAGTGCCGGTATGAAGCTGTCCCTGACACTGTTCTGCATGATTATGTTGTTTTTGTACTTTTTATCCCAAAGCACATCCCAGCTGTCAGGTACTTTATCCACCATTTCGGTATTATACAATATGCCGACCGTTCCCCAGTAATAAGGAACCGTATAACTAAGCGTCTTATCGAAACTTTTCGACATATCCCAGTATTTTTCACCGATATTTTTGATATATTTCATCTTATCGTAGTCGATTTTTCTTACATCTTTTTCCTTTATCATCTTGTCGAGCATATAATCAGAACAACAGATAAGGTCATAATCCACCGCACCATTCTTAAACTTTGTGTACATTGCCTCAGGTGTCAGAAACTCCTCATATACGACCTTTATCCCTGTTTCTTTCTCAAACTTATCAAGAAGTGTGGAATCAATATAATCTCCATAATTAAAGACTACTATCTTATTTTTTGAAGAAACATTATTCTTTTTGCACGCAGTAAGAAAAAAAGTCGCTGAAACTGTTATGCTCATAAACAAAACTGCCGCCGTAAGTCTCTTTATGCTTTTTCTCATCATGCTGCCGCCCCTTTCTTTTTCAAAGACATAACGCTCTTTCTGTTTATCGCAAACAGCACAACAAGAACTATTATGAATATAATCGTTGACAGAGCATATATCTCCGTCTGAATACCCTTTCTGTACTCTGCATTTATCATTGTCGACATTGTGTGTATTCCCGGTGCTTTAGTGAAATATGTCACTGAGAAATCGTCGAGAGACATTGTAAATGCAAGCAAAAATCCCGATAAGATTCCCGGCATTATATCAGGGATAACGACTTTCCACATCGCATACATTCTTGAAGCACCGAGGTCTAGTGCCGCCTCGTATGTGCTTATGTTAAGCTGCAGGACTTTCGGCCAGACCGACAAGACCACATACGGTATTATCAGCGTGATATGTGCTATCATCATAGTTGAAAAGCTAAGTTCCGTAAATCTCGTAAACAGAAGCATAAGTGCTATACCGGTCACAACATCAGCGTTTAACATCGGTATATTTGTAACTCCCATTATTGCAGAGCGTACTTTTTTGCTCATGCCTATCATTCCAATACAGACGAGCGTTCCGAGAATCGTTGCTATAAAACCTGCCGCTGCCGCAAGGATAACAGTCGTATAAAGTGCATTCATTATCGTTCCGTCATGGAACAGCTTTTTGTATGCGACAAGCGAAAATCCTCCCCATACGGCTTTATTCTTTTCTGAGGCATTGACGGATGAAACTATCAAAACACCTATCGGAAGATAGAGCATTATGAGGATAACGGCAAGATATATTTTCTGAAAAATGTTCTTTTTCTTTACCATATACTCTCTGACTCCTTTCCATTATCGAATATCCTATATATAACGATGCTTATGAGAATAAGCACCATAAGTGACATTGACAGTCCCGAGCCTGCATGAACATCGGCATATCCTGAATTGAAAGCCTGCTCAATGGCATTGCCGATAAGATATATCTTACCGCCGCCGAGCATATCCGCTATGACAAACTCGCTCATTGACGGAACAAGCACCATCGTTATGCCGCTTACTATCCCTGGAACGCTCAACGGAAGAATTATCTTTCTGAGCACGACCGAATTGGTGGCTCCGAGGTCTTTCGCCGCATTTATAACATCCTTGTCTATCTTTACGACAGCATTGTATATAGGCAAAACCATAAACGGAAAATAATCGTATGCCGTGCCAAAGATAATGGCGGCTTTCGTGTTCATAAGATAAACTTTTGAAAGACCAAGCATCGTAAGAAACTGGTTTAAAAATCCGTTATTTAACAAAATAAGTCTCCACGCAAGCGTCCTCAGCATAAAATTCATCCACATAGGCAGGATAAATATCATAACGATAAAGCTGTTTTTGTCCGTCGAATATTTGCTCAATATAACGGCGAGCGGAAACGCAAGCAAAAGACAGGCAACCGTCACGATAAGAGACATCTCAAAACTTAACAGAAGCGGTTTTGCATTGACCGGGTCTGCGATAGCTGCAACATATTTAAAAGTAAATCTTCCATCTGAATTTGTAAATCCGTTGTAAATGATAAGTCCGAGAGGAATTACCGTAAACAGGAGCATCCAGATAACATACGGTCCTGCCAGAAGTTTAGAACCGAGATTTTTTAACTTTCCCATAAACTTACTCCCCTCCTACTCCTCAACAAGTACCTTTTCGTCTTCCGACTCAGGCTTGTTCATAATCTGGATATTGAAAGGATCTACCCAGAGTCCGACTTCTTTTCCCGGCTCCGCCATGACCGTACTGTGGACAAGAAATGTAAATCCACAGGCATCTATCTCCATCTCATAGTGAACACCCTTAAATATTGCCGAAATAACCCTGCCGTTTATTATGCCTTTGTTCTTTTCAGTGATGACAATATCCTCTGGTCTTATAACAACATCAACCGGCTTGTTTGTGCCAAAACCCTCGTCGACACACTCAAACTTAGTCCCTAGAATATTTACGACCCTGTCCTGAACCATCGTCGAAGCTATAATATTACTCTCACCAATAAAATCGGCAACAAACGCATTCTGCGGCTCATTGTAAATGTCCTCAGGAGTGCCTATCTGCTGAATGTAACCCTGATTCATTACAACTATAGTATCGGACATTGTAAGAGCTTCCTCCTGGTCATGCGTTACATAGATAAAAGTAATGCCAAGCTCATTTTTAAGTCTGATAAGCTCATATTGCATATCCTGACGCATCTTAAGGTCGAGTGCTCCAAGCGGCTCGTCAAGAAGAAGCACCTTAGGTTCATTCACGATGGCTCTCGCAATCGCAATCCTCTGCTGCTGACCTCCCGAAAGAGAGTCCGGCATACGCTTCTCAAACCCGTCAAGATTTACGAGCTTCAACGCATACTTTATCTTGTCTTTTATATAAGACTTCGATTTATTTTTAATCTTAAGCCCGAAAGCAATATTTTCTTCTATATTCATATGCGTAAATAACGCATATTTCTGGAAAACCGTATTTAAGTTGCGCTCATTAGGCGGCACATTTGTAATATCTTTTCCATCGAATATGACCTTGCCCTTGTCAGGAGTCTCAAAACCCCCGATTATCCTGAGTGTCGTTGTCTTGCCACATCCACTCGGACCGAGCAGAGTCAGAAATCTGTTTTCATTCATAAAAAGGTTCATATCATCAAGAATGACCTTATCCCCATAAGATTTTGTAATTCCCACCAGATCGATAAGTTTCTTCGCCATTTATTTCACTCCAGTCTTTCTTCTAATGTCTTGTGCAGATAGTGAAAAATACTGCTGATGCAATATTTTGCCGCAAATTAATACAAGCAATGGCTGCATCACTTTGCAGCAAGCTGCTCAAAATAACAATTACTTTCAAAATGTTATCAACATATCTGCATAAAATCAATTATATATCATAAAATCACTTTAGAAAATACTTTAAAGGAGAATTATATTGGAATTTTCAAACGAACACCAACGCCGTCTTGCGATGCTCAAAGCGGCACTGCCATATGTTCCTCCACATAACAAAAAAGCCATGGAAATAATACTCCAGGCTGATAATCTCATTTCGCTGGCAACAGAAGTCTCACAGGAAGACGATGAGATGACGCTGCGTGCAGCACAGGCAGAAACCGCTGCCACTCCGGCAGTTTATGAAAAACTGCTTCTGAACATAAAAGACTACTGCACACCTGCCGAATCAGAGGTAGTCCGTATGCTGTTAAATTTCCTGCACGCCGATGAACTGTTTAAAAATTACAGGGATTTCACAAAGACACATTCTGTCATCAAAAGTGAGGAATACAGTGAAAACAACACGCAGAATTTTATGATGGAGTTTCTCATGTCGCAGCTTTCTCCACAGCAGCGCACAACATTTGAACAGGTAGCCAAAGTCATGAACAATCAAAAAGGAGAAGAAAAAGTATATGAATAACTGGAAAAACAACAAATCTTTTATGCAGATGGATCAGAACAAACAGCACATGGTGGAACTTCTCGTAAACTCGCTCCACGGCAAAAACCTAAGCGAGGCACTGCCTATCCTCTCAAACTGGAAAGACAAACTAAGAACCGAGCAGATAAGTTTCACCGCCGAGGAGGATAAACTTCTCACTGACATTTTCATTGAGATGCTTCCTCCGAAACAGAAAAGCCAGCATGAATTTCTGCGGCCTTTTTTGTAAAAATCTCAATATATTTTTTAAAGCTGAGACTGCCAACGGCACAGACATAACCTTTTGCGGCTGCTCTTGCAGCCTCTAAAGGATGTGCCAGTAAATCTCTGACAAGCCTAGCCGCCCCTGTCATATCCTCAAGCGAATACATAAAAATATTTTCACCGTCAACAAATCTTTTTTCAAGATAAGTACTCTCATCCGTCACACAGACACAACCGTTGCACATTGCAAGTGCTATGCGGTCATGCTGACCCGCCTTAAACCACGGCAGAACATTCAATGCAATCTTAGTATCAGCATATAAATCAGGTAGTTCTCTATAATCAACCTCACCGCATATATTTATGTTTCCCTTAAATCTGCCCTCGCTTTTTTCTACATTCTCACATTTTTTTACAAACTTTTCCCATCCATGTCCGAATATATCAACATCAATGCCGTTTCTTAACATCTCCATTAACAATTCTTCCCTGATAACCGCTCTTATAAACATATCAGCAAAAAAATTAAGTTCAAGACCATCTGCGAAAGCTGTAGATGTTTTGCTTGATGCTGCCCTATCCTTAAAATCTCTATCTGTTTTGCTTGATGCTGCCCTATCCCGAAAATCTCTATCTGTTTCTTTTGATGCTGTCCTATCCTTAAAACCTCTATCTGTTTCCTCCGTCATTTCTCCCAGCGCAAAAGTGTAAGCCTGTTCTATTGTTTCACAAGGATTTTCCAACAGATACCCTGCCATCTTATTAAAAATCTGCATACTATTCATAAATTCCTGTGCCGGTTCTTTGTGCATAGTTTGAAAATTTTTAATTTCCACACTTTCTCCAACACTTCGCATGGCAAGTGCAACAACATCCTCCGACGATGTATAAGTTCCGGTAAAAAGAACATTCCTGCTCCTCTCATTGTATGGGACGAGATTTTTCGCCGTATCAGCCGGCAGAGGCATCACAATAACCTCCTTAATATGACTGTAATGCTTTCTGATATACTCCGCATGAGTCTCATCAAGACACACAACCCTCATATTCTTAAGTGGCTGCTTTAGTACGCTGTTATGATAAAGCGGATGGTCAAGGATAATATGCCACAGCCTTACATAATCACTGCCACTGCTGTCATTTTTAATATCAAATATGTAATCCCCCGAAAATACAAACGAAAAAATATCCGTATTAAAATCTATTATATCCGTAACTGCATTTAATCTGTCGTACTTTTGCACAAACAACTCGGCATCTTCCTTAGAATTTATCTCTATCAGTTTCGAGCTTATCCCTGCCTTTTTAAACTCCTCGTTGATACGCTCCGCAAAGTATGATGTCGAGCAGTAACAGGCATTTCCTTTTTTAAGTATTATAATGTGTTTTTTCATATGACCTCATCACCACATATTTAATAATAAAATTCAATCAAAAAATTTTGTGGCAATACAAAATCTTCTGTACAACTTTTCTCGTTTATTCACCGCCTTACAATAGCCGTCACAAGTTTTTCAACCTCTCTTGATGGCTCTTTAAGGTCAGGAATACAAATAACAGGTATCCCTGCTGCCCTCGCCGCCCTTATTCCGTTTTCACTATCCTCGAGCACAAGTGCTTTCATCGGCGAAACATTAAGTCTCTCGCAGGCATAGATAAAAATATCAGGCTCCGGCTTTGATACCTTAACTTTATCTCCGCCGATCACAACATCAAAAAAGCTGTCAAGTTCCGCCTGTTTAAGATACTTTTCAACAAGCACAGTCTTTGTCGATGACGCAACAGCACATTTTATCTTTCCTGCTTTTAACTCCTGCAAAAGTTCTCTTATCTGAGGTTTAACCGAAAGACCGATAGTCTCCGAAATCATCGCCATCCTCTCCTGTGCCTTTTTGCCGCACTCCTCAAAAGGATAATCATATCCGAATTTTGACTGCATAAAATCAACAAGCTTTTTTCCACCAAGACCAAGCGTATCTGTATAAATCTCTCTCGTCAGCACATAGCCGTGTTCCTTCATTGCAACAGCAAGCTGCTCCATAAAAACACGTTCCGTATCAAAAATAAGACCGTCCATATCAAAAATAACCGCCTCTTTTGACTTCACACTGCGAACTGCCTCCAAAAGGTCAGTATATCTCCTTGCCATATTTATAATATCCTCTCTATTTCTAATTTAATAACTGCTGTTTTCCCTGTATTCCTTTGGCGTACATCCTATCGTATTCAAGAATACCCTGTTAAAATAACTTATATTATTAAACCCTGACAGATTTGCTATCTCACCTATCTTTTTCTCCGTATCCTGCAACAGTTTGCAGCTTTGCAATATCCTATACCTCATAAGATACTGTATCGGAGACAGTTTCATCGTCTGCTTAAAAACCCTGCTGAACTGTCCCTCACTCATAGGAAGTATCGCCGCAAGCTCAGCCAGTGTTATCTCATACGCATAATTTTCTTTAATATAGGAAATAACAGGCTCAAGCCTCTCTGAATAACGGCTCTCTATATCGTTATCTTTCTGTGC
>JBNMLR010000062.1:0-8656 GCA_050874945.1 Butyribacter sp.
CTTGCGAAGTATGATCTCAGTTCAGATGACATAAAACTTGAGATAACAGAGAGTGCTTATGAGGACAATCCTCAGGATCTTATCATGGCGATACATACATTACAGAAGTATGGTTTTAAAGTGCTTATGGATGATTTTGGAAGCGGATATTCGTCACTCAATATGTTAAAAGACTGTTGTTTTGATATATTAAAGATAGACATGAAATTTATGGATGATCTTGAAAAGTCAGAGAGAGCGAGCAATATCATATACACTATCATACAGATGGCGAAGAAACTTGAGATAGAGACGGTAGTCGAGGGTGTCGAGAACGAAAAACAATACGAAATGCTTAAAAGCATGGGTTGTGACAATATACAGGGTTATTATTTCTCAAAACCGATTCCTGAGGAGTCATTTGTAAGAAGACTTGAAAAAGAGTCAGATATGAATTTTGACGATGATTATTATGAGGACAAAGATACGATACTTATAATTGACAGTTATGAAGACAACAGAACCATGCTTAATAATGTGCTCTGCGACAAATATAATATCATTGAAGCAGACAACGGCGAAGACGGTTTGCATATGTTAAAGAAAAACTTTTCAGAGATAAGTCTTGTTATCTGTGGTACGGATATGCCGCAGATGTCAGGAATCGAACTGCTCAGAGAGATAAGAGAGAACTCGTTCCTTGATAAACTGCCCGTTGTCATGATGACTGCATATGGTGATTTTGAAAATGAGACAAAAGCGGTCGAACTCGGTGCCAGCGAAGTTGTAAACCTGCCAATGAATGCGACTTTATTAAAGAAGCGTATAGAAAATATCGTAAATATCTCAAATACAAATAAATATCTTCATGCGGCATTTATAGGAAACTAATGTATTTTTATCATTTCAGGCAATAAATTTTTTATAAAGAATTTATTGTTTGTAAATGATAAAGACATAAAGAGTATGATAGAATATGGAGGTACAGACTTGTTTGGGTATGTTCAGACAAGAAAACCGGAACTTAAAATAAAAGATTATACCGTATATCACGGATTTTATTGTGGTCTGTGTGAAAGACTAAGGAACAGATATGGTTTTATGGGTAGACTTACTCTCACATATGATATGACTTTTATGACTTTGTTCTTTACATCTTTATATGATGCGGAAAATGTATCTGAGAAAAAGAGATGTATTGTGCATCCTGCCAAAAAACAGATTGTCATATACAATAAATATACAGATTACTGTGCTGACATGAATATGCTTTTAAGCTATTATCACTGTCTTGATGATAAAAATGACGATGGTTCTTTAAAAGGATATGTGGGTACGGCTTTGTATGACAAGTCTCACAGAAAAGTCGCAAGAGTCTACAGACGGCAGGCAGCTTGCATTAAAAAGAGTCTTAAAAAACTTGCACTCGTTGAAAAAAACGAAAATTCTGATATATATGAAGCTGCCGATTGTTTTGGAAATCTTCTCGCAGAGCTTTTTTGCTATAAGAAAGATTTTTTTGAAAAACAGATAAGAAAGTTTGGGTATCATCTTGGAAGATTTGTATATATCATGGATGCGTTTGACGATGTAAGGGAAGATATAGAAAAAAACAGATTTAATCCTCTGAAAAAAGAATATCTTTCAACTGATGACAAAGACAGCTTTAACAGGAAAGTACATGATATGCTTCTCGATGAGATTTCAGAAGCGTGTGCCGAATTTGAAAAACTTCCGTGTGTTCAGTATATTGACATATTAAGAAATATTCTCTATGCGGGAGTTTGGAATAAATTCGATAAAATAGTAAATGGAAACGAGGTAAAATAAATATGAGCAATATTACAGATCCCTATCAGGTACTCGGTGTCTCACCAAATGCAACCGATGATGAAGTAAAAAAAGCATACAGGGAGCTTAGCCGCAAATATCATCCTGATGCAAATGCCGGAAATCCGTTGTCAGACCTTGCTGAAGAAAAATTTAAACAGGTTCAGGAAGCATACAGTCAGATAATGGATATGCGAAATGGCAAGACAAATTACAACGGTTATAATCAGGGTACGCAGGGTTATAGTCAGGGAACTCAGGGTTACAATCAGGGTGCACAGGGTTACGGTTACAATCAGAATAACAACAGACAGAGATACCAGCAGTATGGTTCAGGTTATGGCAGAGGTCCTTATGGAAATGAACTTGACAACTGTTCTACGGGAAATATCTGTTGTGACCTTTGGTGTGCAGACTCACTTTGTGAATGTATGGGAGGAGATCTTTGCAGTTGCATTTAAAATCAAAACAGGTGGCATGGTGCGGCATCATCATGGCACTTACAGTGATATTACAGATAGCGTCCGGTATCATAGAGACAAGTTCACTTTTTCTTCTTGCGGCGGCTTCATTTTTAGCCGGATGCGTTGAGAGAAAATTTGGAACTGTGACCGCTTTAGGATTTTCAATCGGAGCATTTATTCTTGGAATTATACTTGCACCGCAAAAACTTTACTGTTTTACATTTGCAGGCTTTTGTGTTTATGTTCTTGTTGCAGAGCATTTCAGACAAAAGGACAGACAGTCTGAAAATGTTGGAAAAACAATAAGAAAAAGCACGGAATATATAGTAAAAGGAATATTATATCATATCATGCTTATAGCAGCATTGGTTATATCTTTCACTGTGACAGGTCTTGATGTGATATTCTCAAAGGATATGATACAAAAAGCAAAAGATATGCCGTTATTTATTGTCGTTATCTCAGGTGTGCTTTGTGCCGAAATTTTGTGGTTTGTATTTGACAGGGCGTATATATTTTTTCAGGACAGATACGGACTTATCGTCTGTGGGAGGGAAGATTGAAAAAAGGTGTTGAACATGAACAGCTTATATGGAAGATATTAAATGAGATAAGAGAGTCATCGAGATTTAGAAAGAGCAAGCAGTTTATCCAGCACGGTAAAACAAGTGTATATATGCACAGTGTCAGCGTTGCCTATATGAGCTGTTACCTTGCAGAAAAGTATAATTTGAATGTCGATTATGACACACTTATAACAGGTGCTCTTTTACATGATTATTTTCTCTATGACTGGCATGATAAGGAGGATGAGCATAAAAGACCTCACGGCTTTTATCATCCGTCGGCAGCACTTGCAAATGCCGAAAAGGACTTTGAACTAAACAGCCGTACAAAAAATATAATCAAGAGACATATGTTTCCGCTTACACCGATACCGCCGGTATGCTTAGAGGGATGGGTCGTGTGCATTGCCGACAAGATATGTTCGACAAAGGAGACGATTAAAAGACATTGATTTTGACATGAAAGACAAATCGTGATATAATTTTTAATTAAGAATGTAAAAATACATAAAAATAAGAGGTGCATTATGGCAAAATATAAGAGAATTTTATTAAAACTCAGCGGTGAAGCTTTAGCCGGACCAAATAAAACAGGCTTTGATGAAGCTACCTGTATAGGTGTTGCAAAGCAGGTTAAGCAGCTTGTTGATGCAGGTATTGAGGTTGGTATCGTCACAGGTGGAGGAAACTTCTGGAGAGGACGCACAAGTGAAAATATTGACAGAACGAAAGCAGACCAGATAGGTATGTTAGCAACAGTCATGAACTGTATATATGTATCTGAGATATTCAGATCCGTAGGAATAAAGACAAATGTTCTTACACCGTTTGAGTGTGGTTCATTTACTAAACTTTTCTCTAAAGACAGAGCAGACAAATATTTTGAAAAAGGAATGGTAGTATTCTTTGCCGGAGGAACAGGTCATCCGTACTTCTCAACAGATACGGCTACCGTTCTTCGTGCCATCGAGATTGAAGCAGATGTTATTCTCTCTGCAAAATCAATAGACGGTGTATATGACTCAGATCCTGCCGTAAATCCTGATGCAAAGAAGTTTGACGAGATAAGCATCGAGGATGTTGTAAACAACAGACTTGGTGTTATTGACCTTGCAGCAGCCGTATTATGTATGGAAAACCATATGCCTATGATGATATTTGGTTTAAATGAGGAAAATAGTATCGTAAATACAGTAAACGGTGTGACAAAAGGAACACTCGTGACTGCTTAATTTATAGCATGGTGCAGATGAACTGTGTCAGTGCACACCTGATACGGATTTTAAATATATGAAATGTGTGCAGAAATGAGGACTATTATGAGTATTGAATTAAAAGAATTTAAAGATAAAATGGGTAAGTCATTAGACAGTCTTGCAAGTGAATATACTACTATCAGAGCAGGTCGTGCAAATCCTCACGTACTTGACAAGATAATGGTTGAATATTACGGAACACCTACAAATCTCCAGCAGGTTGCAAACATTTCCGTATCAGAAGCAAGAACCATAGTTATCCAGCCGTGGGAGGCAAGCCTTATCAAAGAGATAGAAAAAGCTATCCTTACATCTGATCTCGGTCTTACACCAAACAATGACGGAAAAGTTATCAGACTTACTTTCCCTGAACTTACGGAAGACCGTCGTAAGGAACTTGTAAAAGATGTGAAGAAAAAAGGTGAGGGTGCTAAGGTTGCAATCAGAAACATCCGCAGAGATGCAAACGATATGATAAAGAAACAGCTTAAGGCAAGTGAAATATCAGAGGATGAGCAGAAAGGTGCCGAGGATGATATTCAGAAACTCACTGACGAATTTATAGCAAAAGTTGACAATATGGTCGACGAAAAATCAAAAGAGATCATGACTGTATAATATTTTTGCTTATAGGTATATAAAAGGGATAGGCAGATTATGTCTGTCCCTATAATTTCGCAGGAAATGGAGAATAAAGATGGAAGAAAGAAAAGTTCCAAGGCACGTTGCGATAATTCTCGACGGCAATGGAAGATGGGCGAAAAAGCGTATGCTCCCGAGAAATGCCGGTCATGCCGCAGGCAGCAAAAATGTCGAAAAGATATGTGCCGCCGCATGGGATATGGGAATAGAATATGTGACCATGTATGCATTCTCGACGGAAAACTGGTCAAGACCAAAAGAAGAAGTGGATGCACTTATGAAGCTTTTACATTCATATCTTAAGGATTGTCTGAAAACAAGTAAAAAGAATAATATGCAGGTCAAAGTTATAGGTGATATTTCAAAACTTGATAAAGACCTCCAGGAACGCATAATTGAGCTTGAAAGAGTTTCAGCCGAAAATACGGGACTTCATTTTCAGGTTGCATTAAATTACGGAAGCAGGGATGAGATAAAAAGAAGTATCATTTCCATTGCAAACGAAGTAAAAGACGGAAGTCTTTCGCCAGAGGACATAACGGAGGATACAATATCTTCACACCTTGATACAAACGGCATCCCTGATCCTGACCTTATGATAAGAACAAGCGGAGAGCAGAGACTTTCAAATTATCTTTTATGGCAGCTTGCATATGCAGAATTTTATTTTACAGATGTACTGTGGCCTGATTTTTCAAAAAAAGATTTACAGAAAGCTGTTGAATTTTATCAGTCAAGAGACAGGAGATTTGGCGGTGTAAAATAAGTAGAGAGGTTTATTTATGTTTAAAACAAGATTATTAAGCGGAATCGTTCTTATGGCGATAACGATAGCACTTATGGTTTACGGAGGGTATCCTCTGTTCGTTGTTATAACGCTTATCTCAGTGATAGGACTTTACGAACTTTACAGAGCCGTAGGCATGGAAAAAACAATGCCTGCACTTATCGGATATATATCAAGCATTGTGACTGATGTACTGATACTTAACAATGGTTTTGAGGAACTTGTAATGTGGCTTATCCTTACGCTTATGGTTCTCATGGCGTGTTATGTCATTGCATATCCTAAGTATAATTCAGAACAGATGACGATGCTGATGTTTGGTCTTATATATGTGACTGTTATGCTGTCATTTGTATTTAAAGTAAGATATGTATCGAATGGAATACTTCTCGTCTGGTTCATATATATAGGTTCATGGGGTTCTGATACCTGTGCTTATTGTGTCGGAAAACTTATCGGAAAACACAAGATGCCGTCAAAACTCAGTCCAAACAAAACCATAGAGGGGTGTGTCGGAGGTATTGTCGGTGCGGCACTGATAGGATTTATTTTTGCAATGGTATTCTGGGGCAAAGGACAGATGCTCTGGCAGTTACCGATAATAGGAGCAGTCTCAGCAGTTATATCACAGATAGGTGACCTTACGGCATCTGCGATAAAGAGAAATCACAATATAAAAGACTACGGAAATCTTATTCCGGGTCATGGTGGAATACTCGACAGATTTGACAGTGTGATATTTACTGCACCTATCGTATTTTACCTTGTTAAGTATATGTTATTATAATTATAATAAGTTTATGTTTGTTTTAGAGCAGGAAGAAATGTTTTTGAGATAATCTAAAATGTCTTTTTAGTAAAAAAAACTGCTCAGAAATGGGAATTGATATGAAAACAAAAAATATAGCGGTACTTGGTTCCACGGGTTCAATAGGAACGCAGACGCTTGAAGTTATAAGAAACAATGATGATATGAGGGTTGTGTCTCTCGCTGCAGGCAGTAATATAACTCTGCTGCAAAAACAGATAGAGGAATTTTCGCCAAAACTCGTATGTGTTTTTGATGCGAAAAAAGCAGAAGAATTACAAAAAATTCTAAAGAACCCGGATACTGAGATAGTGAGCGGCATGGACGGTCTTATAGCCTGTGCCACGATAGACTGTGCTGACATAGCAGTTGCGGCTGTTGTCGGAATGATAGGAATAAAACCTGTTATCGAAGCGATAAAGGCAGGAAAAGATATTGCTTTTGCAAACAAGGAGACACTTGTTACGGCAGGTCATATAATCATGCCAATGATAAAAAAATATGGTGTGAAACTTCTTCCGGTAGACAGTGAACATTCGGCAATATTCCAGAGTCTTAACGGTGAAAACGCTTCGGATATTGACAAAATTCTTCTTACTGCGTCAGGCGGTCCTTTCAGAGGAAAGAAAAGAGAAGAACTTAAAAATATTCAGGTTGAGGATGCACTGAAACATCCAAACTGGTCTATGGGCAGAAAGATAACTATCGACTCCTCGACAATGGTAAATAAAGGTCTTGAGGTGATTGAAGCAAAGTGGCTTTTTGATGTGTCCTGCGATGATATTCAGGTCGTGGTACAGCCAAAGAGTGTTATTCACTCAATGGTACAGTTTAAGGACGGTGCAGTTATAGCACAGCTTGGAACACCGGATATGAAACTGCCTATACAGTATGCACTCACATACCCTGAAAGAAGATACCTCCCCGGTGAGAGACTTGATTTCCGGAAAATGTCGAAGATAACTTTTGAAAAACCTGACATGGAGACATTTAAGGGGTTAAGACTTGCATATGATGCCTGCAGGGAGGGCGGCAGTATGCCTACTGTCCTAAATGCGGCAAATGAGAAAGCCGTGGCACTGTTTCTTGACAGAAAAATATCATATCTTCAGATAGCAGATATAATTGAAGAATGTATGCTTAAACATACAACGGTGAAAGAGCCGTCTTTAGAAGAAATTCTTGAGATTGAACAGAAAGTTTATTCATATATATTGAGTAAATATGATAAACGATAACAAAGAGATTTTATGGAGGATCATATGAATATATTGGTGGCGTTATTGATATTTACGGTCATAGTCGTAATACATGAGCTTGGACATTTTCTCCTCGCAAAGAAAAACGGTGTCGGAGTTCCTGAATTTTCAGTCGGAATGGGACCAAGACTTATAACCGTAGCAAAAGGTAAAAAAGGATTTATTTTTAAATTGTTCTGTTCACAGAAATATTTTGAGAATAATGAAGACTGGCAGGAATGTACGAAGTACTCATGGAAACTTTTACCTATTGGCGGTTCCTGTGCCATGGTAGGGGAGGATGAGATAAACGAAGCTGAAAATTCTTTCAATGTGAAAGGTAAATGGGCGAGATTTTCAATCGTGTTTGCAGGTCCGTTCTTTAACTTCATACTTGCATTTGTATTTTCGGTGATAATACTTGCAAATGCAGGAATTGATTATCCTATAATCGAACATATATATGATAACCAGCCGGCAGCAAGTTCAGGACTTGAAGTTGGCGATGTGGTTAAGAGCATAAACGGAAAGAAGATAACGATAGGCCGTCAGATAGACACATACACAATGCTTCATCCTCTTACGGGAGAAGATGTGGATATAGTTGTAACAAGAAACGGCAAGGAAAAATCTTTTAAGATAGACCCTAATTATAAGACATATCTTTTCGGATTTTCATATGGAACAAATGAAAAAGCGTCAGCCGAAGTTTCTTCCGTAACTGAGGGAAAACCTTTTGAAAAGGCAGGCTTTAAGGCTGGAGATATAATCAAAGAGATAAACGGCAAAAAAATAGCCAATGCAGGTGAACTCAGTACGGCTATGAACGAGGTGAACAGCGACGGAAAAGAAGTTACATTTTTAGTCGACAGAAAAGGTGAGGAAAAAACATTCAAAGTAACGCCTGAACCATATTCGACAAAAACACTTGGATTTATAGCATCGATGGATGAAAAGAGTAAAAGTACATTTGATGTTGTCAAGTACAGTTTTGTTGAGGTAAAATACTGGATAGAGACAACGGTTGGAAGTCTTGGAGCACTTATCACTGGAAATGTATCTATCAAAAATGTATCAGGACCGGTC
>JBNMLR010000063.1:0-8458 GCA_050874945.1 Butyribacter sp.
CAAACATCATGACTAAACATATCCTGATAGTCTGATAAAAAATATATCATAAATGATATTCTGTTAATAAATATACATCTAATTGAATAATTATGCAAGTGAAAATGATAAAAAAACGGATATGACAATTTAGCCGTTTACTTACTAAATTCACAAACCTGTAAACAGAGTGTAAGTCGATGCTTCATAGCTGCTTTTGTTTGTTTTTTGCAAGTCTGCATGAATATTTATAAATTAATGTTGCATTTTTATAATTAGGGGAGTATAATACGATAGCAGTTAGATTATATAAGGAAAGGCTGGTAATGATTTATGATCAAAGTTGGTATTATTGGTTCGACAGGATACGCAGGTCAGGAATTGGTTAGGATTCTCCTTCAACATCCTGATGCTGAGATAGTGTGGTATGGTTCGAGATCATATATAGATAAGAAGTACAGTGAAGTTTTCGGAAATATGTTTCAGCTTGTAGATGACAAATGTATGGGCGAGAACATGGACGAGCTTGCAAAGAAAGCAGATGTTATATTTACGGCTACACCGCAGGGACTTTGCGGTTCACTTGTAAACGAAGAAATATTAAAAAGCACAAAGATAATAGACCTCAGTGCTGATTTCAGAATAAAGGATGTTGCTAAATATGAAAAATGGTATGGCATTAAACACCAGAGCCCTGAGTTTATAAAAGAAGCAGTTTACGGACTCTGTGAAGTGAACAGGGAAGATGTGAAAAATGCAAGGCTTATCGCAAATCCGGGATGTTTTCCAACCTGCTCAACATTATCAATATATCCTATGGCAAAAGAGGGACTTATTGATATGAACAGTATCATCATCGATGCAAAGTCAGGAACATCGGGAGCCGGCAGAGGAGCAAAAGTTGCAAACCTTTATTGCGAAGTAAATGAGAGTATAAAGCCTTACGGTGTTGCATCACACAGGCACACACCTGAGATAGAAGACCAGCTCTCATATGCGTCAGGCGAGGAAGTTCTCATAAACTTTACACCTCATCTTGTACCTATGAACAGAGGAATACTTGCAACTTCATATGCAACTCTTAAAAAGAAAATGTCATATGAGGAGGTAAAGGCTGTCTATGACAAGTATTATAAAGATGAATATTTCGTGAGAGTCCTTGAAAAAGATGTTTATCCTGAGACAAGATGGGTAGAGGGCAGCAATTTTGTTGATGTGAACTTTAAGATTGACGAGAGAACAGGCAGGATAATAATGATGGGTGCTATTGATAATGTTGTCAAAGGTGCCGCAGGACAGGCAGTCCAGAATATGAACATTATGTTCGGACTTGAAGAAAACACGGGACTTAAGATGGTTCCAATGTTCCCATAATGTGCTCTCGGAAATCCAGCCGAAATAATTCGTTTTGAGAAGATACCGGGAGTACATCACAATATCAGGAGGAAGAAAGATGAGTGAAGAAGAAAAGGAAAAGTATATGGATCAGATTACGGTGAAAGCAGAGACTCTTATAGAGGCTCTTCCATATATCAGAGATTTTAATAATAAGATAGTAATAGTAAAATACGGCGGCAGTGCGATGCTCGACAAAAAACTTGAGGAGAGCGTTATAAAAGATGTTGCACTCTTAAAACTTGTCGGTATGCGTCCGATAATTGTTCACGGCGGCGGAAAAGAGATAAGCAAATGGATTGGCAAAGTCGGAAAAGAAACTGAATTCATAGAGGGATTTAGAAAGACTGACAGAGAGACTATGGAAGTCGCAGAGATGGTTCTTAACCGTCTTAACAAATATCTTGTCCAGATGGTCGAAAAGATTGGTGTAAAAGCCATCGGTATCTGCGGAAAAGACGGTGGAATGTTAAGAGTTGACAAGAAGATGCCAAACGGAAAAGATATTGGTTTTGTAGGTGACATAAAACACGTAAATACTGAAATCCTTGAGACGCTTCTTGACAATGATTATATCCCTATCATTGCTCCTATTGGAATGGATGATGCAGGCGAGACTTACAACATAAATGCAGATGATGCGGCTTGTGCCATTGCAGGTGCGATAAAGGCTGAAAAACTTGCATTCCTGACAGATGTAGAGGGCGTATGCATGAATCCTGAGGACAGCAGTTCGCTTATCTCAGTCCTTGACCTTAATGAAGCAAATAAACTCATTGAGGCGGGAGTTATCTCAGGAGGTATGCTTCCAAAGGTTACAAACTGCATCAATGCCGTAAATTCAGGTGTAGGCAGAGTGCATATCCTTGACGGAAGACGCGAACACTGTCTGTTGCTTGAGTTCTTTACAAAGAAAGGTATCGGTACTGCTATCATTGGTGATGACAGCGGTTACTATTCAAACGAGATTGAAGATTAAGGTTCGTTTGAATATTTGACAGCATTTGTCATGATATAATGGTGGATTTTACAAAGATTGCAGGCTGATTATAACAAAACGGGAGGTAAATTATGAATTTACAGGAAGCTGACAAGCATTTTATACATACATACAACAGAAGCGTTATTTTTGAAAAGGGCGAGGGAATGTACCTTTTTGACAACGAGGGCAATAAATATCTTGACATGGGTGCAGGTATCGCCGTTTCGGCATTAGGTTACAGTAATGACGAGTATAAACAGGCATTAAAGGACCAGATAGACAAACTTATCCATGTTTCAAACCTTTATTTTACAGAGCCGTCAATCAAGGCTGCTGAGTATCTTTCAAAGGCATCGGGGATGGATAAGGTATTCTTTACGAATTCAGGAACAGAAGCCATAGAGGGTGCGATAAAACTTGCAAGAAAATATGCTTACAATAAGGATAAGAACAGCAAAGGCGAGATAATAGCAATGAACCATTCTTTCCACGGAAGAAGTATGGGTGCACTTTCCGTTACGGGAACAAAACATTATCGTGAGCCTTTTGAACCGCTTATTGGCGGAGTTTCATTCGCAGATTATAATGATCTTGAAAGTGTTAAGAAACTTGCCACAAAAGATACCTGTGCGGTTATACTTGAGACACTTCAGGGTGAGGGTGGTATCTACCCTGCAACAGATGAATTTATCCACGGTCTCAGGAAATTCTGTGATGAGAATGATATATTACTTATATTTGACGAGATACAGTGTGGAATGGGAAGAACCGGAAAGATGTTTACATACCAGCATTACGGTGTAAAACCTGACATTATGACATCTGCTAAAGCTCTCGGATGCGGTGTGCCGGTAGGTGCATTTGCAGCGACAAAAGAAGTGGCAGATGCAATGTGTCCGGGTGACCACGGAACTACATACGGCGGAAATCCTCTTGCAACTGCCGCAGTATGTAAAGTTTTTGAGATATTTGAAAAAGACGGCATTCTTGACCATGTAAATGAGATTGCACCTTATCTTAAAGATAAACTTAATGCACTTAAAGATAAATTCCCTGACAAGATTAAGGATGTGCGAGGAAAAGGTCTTATGATGGGAATGGAACTTTACGGACCGGCTGGGGATGTAGTTTCTAAAGTGCTTAAAAAAGGTGTTATACTTATTTCAGCCGGAACAAACATTATACGATTTGTACCACCTCTTGTTGTAGAAAAAGAGCATATAGATGTTATGTGTGAAAAACTTGAAGAAGTGTTTAACGCATAAAGAGACATAGTAATCAAAAAAAGTAAGAAAAATTTAATGATTTTTGTTCATTGTATCTATTGTAATAATGTTACAAATTGTTTAAAATATTGCTAGTGTGTTAAGGTTTTGTTTAGAATGATAAACTAATCAGCACACTGGCATTTTTTACATAAAAACATAAAACTCCTTTTGGAAATTTTTGGCTGCTATTATGAATTCAGATGTGAATAGCAATGATTTTGATGTTCAGGAGGGATTTTATGAAAAACAATAAAAAAATAATCATGATAATATGCGGACTTTTTATTTTAGTGTCAGGATTTATATATATAAAGTCCGATACGGTTGAAAAGTTTGTATATAAAGACGATACGGAGTATAGTTCTTCAGAAGACACAAAATATGTTTCTTCAAAAAATACAGGCTATATTTCTTCATCAGGCAAAAAAAGTGACAACGAAGGGTCTGGTAAAGATAATCAAGGTGATACAAAAAGTGACGGACAGTCACAGGTTGTCGTGTATATATGCGGTGCGGTAAAACATCCCGGAGTATATAAGTTTACGGCAGGAAGCCGTGTAGATGATGCAATAAATGCGGCATCAGGCTTTAAAAAGGGAGCTGCAAGAACAGCAATAAACCAGGCAAGGGTTTTAGAGGATGGCGAGCAGATAACGATACCGACTTTAAAACAGGTTAAAAGAAAAAAACTTTCAAAGAAAACTGACGGAGACGGCTTTCAGGATAAAACTGCGGATAATCAAAATACTGAAAGTTCAGAAAACGAAAGTCAGGGTACTCTTATCAACATAAATACTGCATCGGCAAGTGAGCTTATTTCCCTGTCGGGGATAGGTCAAAGCAGGGCAGATGCTATAATAGAATACCGACAGTCAAATGGAAAGTTTCAAAGTATAGAAGATATTATGAAAATACCCGGTATCAAGCAGGGGATTTTCAATAAGATAAAAAATAAAATATCTGGATAATAGATGGAAAGAAGGATGGACATGGCAAGGAAAGTATTGGTAGTGGATGATGAGAAACTCATTGTAAAAGGTATCAGATTTAGTCTTGAACAGGATGGTATGGATGTAGATTGTGCTTATGACGGACAGGAAGCAATAGATCTTGCCACAAACAACAAATATGACATTATCCTGCTCGATGTTATGCTGCCGATACATGATGGCTTTGAGGTCTGCCAGCAGATAAGAGAGTTTTCGGATGTTCCGATCATAATGCTCACTGCAAAAGGTGATGACATGGATAAAATACTCGGACTTGAGTATGGTGCTGACGACTATATCACAAAGCCTTTCAACATTCTTGAAGTTAAGGCAAGGATAAAAGCAATAATAAGAAGAAGTGCATCAAAAGAGCAGCCGGAAGTTCAAAAGACTTATTCATACAACGGACTCAGCATTGATCTTGACAGCAGACGGGGTTATATAAATGATGAAGAGGTAAATCTGACAGCAAAAGAATTTGATCTGCTCGAACTTCTCATGCTTCATCCAAACAAAGTTTACAGCCGTGAGGAACTGTTAAACACGGTATGGGGATATGATTATCCGGGTGATGTGCGTACTGTCGATGTTCATATAAGACGTCTCAGGGAAAAAATCGAAGATACACCTAGCAATCCTAAGTATATACATACAAAATGGGGAGTCGGTTATTATTTTCAAAAGTAATCCTAAGAAATAAAAATTAAATACGGGGGCTGCAGTGAAAAAGTTATGGTCTGATTTTATATACAATCTGCGCGGGATGAGAACACAGATGTTTTTGATTTTATTATGTGTGGGAACTATACCCATTATTTTTCTTGTCAATTTAATAACAAATGAATACAACTCACAATTAATCTCCCAGCGCACAGATGAATTGCAGTCTTACGGAACGGTAATATCAAATCTTGTCACATCATCAGGCTACCTGTCAGGACAGGAATCAAGTGATGTTGACAATGAGACGGAGGAAATTGCCAATATATATCAGGGGCGTATTATCATTGTTGATAAAGATTTAAAAGTTATCAGGGACACCTACAATATAGAAAATGGCAAGACCATAGTATCGACGGAGGTTGTAAAGTGTTTTTCGGACGATCAGAACAAATATATAAACAACCTCGGCGAGTATATGCAGCTTACAATGCCGATTGTAGATCCTGTGACAAATGAAACTACGGGAGCGATAATCATAAGCTACTCTACAAAAAATATACAACTTACATCAAAAGCTGTAACAAGAAAAGTTATCTTTGCAGTCTGTGCGGTAGTGCTTGTGATACTGCTTATCTCGTTTGCATATTCGATATTCCTTACAAAGCCGCTAAATAAACTTACTGACTCCATCAACGAAATATCAAAGGGAAATATGGCTGTTAAACTTGATATGCATGGCTATTCTGAACTTCACAAAATAACTGATTCTTTCAATCAGATGATAGAAGTAATACAAAATCAGGAAAACTCAAGACAGGAGTTCGTATCAAATGTATCGCATGAATTAAAGACTCCGCTTGCATCGATGAAAGTTCTGTCTGACTCTCTTCTTTCACAGGAGGGGATGCCGGAAGAAATATACAGGGAATTTCTTGGTGACATAACAACAGAAATAGAGCGAATGACCCAGATAATAAATGACCTGCTTTCAATGGTTAAGCTGGATCAGAATACCGCAAATATAATTATAAGCAATATCAGTATCAATGACCTGATAGAACAGCTTCTCAAAAGACTCAGACCTATTGCGGGAAAAAGAAATATTGAGCTTATTTTTGAGAGTTTCAGACCTGTTATGGCAGATGTGGACGAGGTTAAACTTTCAATGGCATTAAATAATCTTATTGAAAATGCCATAAAATATAATTATGATGACGGCTGGGTAAAGGTGACATTAAATGCCGACCATAAGTTTTTCTATGTCACGGTGCAGGATTCAGGTGTTGGAATCCCTGAAGATTCGCTCGACAGTGTATTTGAAAGATTTTTCAGAGTTGACAAGGCGAGGTCAAGGGCAACAGGCGGAACGGGACTCGGTCTTGCAATCACAAGAAGCGTAATACTTTTACACCGTGGTTCTATCAAGGTTTACAGTAAGGAAAAAGAGGGTACTACATTTACCGTAAGAATTCCGTTGAATTATATACAATAAATGATAGTTTTGACATTTTGCTTTTGAAATTTGATTTAAGGAGAAGAAATATGGATATGATAAAAAATAGTGTGAAAAATCCATATATGCAGGATATTTCATGTTCTGCACCAAAAAAAATGTGTGCAGAAATGAGAATTAATATGATTTCATCAAAAAGATTGTCCATATATGCCATGTGCATATGTATATGTACTGTGCTTATTTTTTCTCTGTCGTCATGTGGAAAAAAAGAAGCATATAAAGGCTATTATGTCTACGGTCTTGATGCAAATGAAAAGAAAGTCATGTATGAAAAATGTAATATTTCTTCCAAAGAAAAAACAGATAAAGCCATAAAAAAATTTATCAGGAAATTACAGCATGAGCCTGATGATATTAATATGAAAAAGGCAATTCCTGACGATGTTAAGGTTGATAATTTCAATATAAGTCCGTCAGGAGAACTCTCTTTGTATTTTAATGCTGCGTATGGAAATTATACCGGTGTTTCAGAAATACTGAGAAGAGCTGCTATTGTAAAGACACTTTCACAGGTAAAAGGAATAAAAGGCATACAATTTTATGTTGCGGGACAGCCTATTACCGATTCCAATATGGACCCGGTAGGCATCATGACAGCCGACTCATTTATTGATAATACGGGCGGTGTAAGCGACTATAAACAGAAAGCAACACTAAATATGTACTTCTCGGATGAAACCGGAAAATCACTCGTTGTCGTACCGGTCAATATAACTTATGATGCCACGATACCACTTGAACAGTTGGCAATAGAGCAGCTTATAAGCGGACCATATACCATTGACGGTGTAAACAGAAACAAGATATTGCCTACAGTTCCGAAAGGAACAGTATTAAATAAGGTGACCGTCAAAGAGAAAACCTGTTATGTGGATTTCTCAAAAGAATTTTTAAATAAACAGGATGATATAACAGATAAGGTTGCTATTTATTCTGTTGTAAATACTCTCATAGAACTGCCGAATGTAAATAAAGTGCAATTTAGTATTGATGGTGAACAGGTACTTAAATATAATGAGAGCATGAATTTCGGAGAACCGTTTGAGAGAAATCTTGACATTGTAAAAGAGAAAAAATAAAAACAGCGTAATAAATAGAAAAGCGGATTACGGATATACGCTTAACAATAAAATTAAAAAACAACAAAACAGGGAGGTGGCTGTTATAAGAAGACCGGCTGTATGGACTGCCGTTATTCTTATTATAATAATATCAGCTTTTAATATCATTTCACAAAAAAGAATCTATAAAAAACAATATTATCTGGACGATATGTTCAAAAACAAAAGCAGGATAGAAACGGACATTTACGGAGAGTTTGAGTCAGCGGTTTCAAAAGAAAAAACAGTGAACATAATATTAAAAAATGTAAAACTGAAGTTTGAGAGTGAGACAACAGATTATAAATATCTGCCGTCTGTTATCATTTATGCAAAAAAGACGGAGTATGCAGAGGAACTTAAACTCAATCCGGAAAATAAGATAAAATGCAATGCTTCTCTTATGGAGATAAAAAGTGCGACAAATCCCGGCGAATTTAATCTGAAAGAATACTACCGTGAGAAAAAAATATTTTACTCTGCCGTTTGCGATATTGGTGACATTTCTGTCTCAGATAAAAATTATAACTACCTGAAAAAAATATTATATGATTTCAGGGACAGGC
>JBNMLR010000064.1:0-8417 GCA_050874945.1 Butyribacter sp.
CTAAATCCGTCACGCAATTTCCCATTTAATCCTACACTCCATAATTACTACTTTATATCAGATTATCACCTGGTTTGTTAAATGTAAAGCACTTTTTTACTCAATTTTATAACAGTTTTACCGAAAAAAATGATTGACAATACTTGAGCCTGCTCATTGTATTGCCAATCATTTTTTTTGGTAGAATAGCCTTTCATTATCATGCTTATACGCACTCAAACTGTTTTACAATCCCTTTTATACATTCGTGCAAGTCAGGTTTTAGCTGTTCAAGCGGTACCGGTGATGAATATAATATAGCATTGTAACAGGTTGAATTTACAAGCTCGACTATCATAAACACCATCATATCTTCATTTCTGAACTGTCTGCCCGACTTTTCTATAAGTTCATGAAATATATCCATGCAGCTCTGATTTTCAAGCTGTCCTATGCGGATATTGGAAAACATCGCCCAGCTTAAGTTTTTTGAGATAAATCTCATCAAAGACTGATTGTTGCTAAGCTGTTCAACGATATTATCAACAATAAACAATATACATTCTTCAAGACTTTTACATTCACTTTTTGCAAGTTCGGCATTTGCACCCTCAAAAAGTTTGTCTGCCTTATGCGTTATAAGTCTGTCCCTTATGTCATACTTATCTTTGAAATAAAGGTAAAATGTTCCCTTTGCCATTTTGGCATTTTTTACTATCTCGGAAATCGATGTATTGTTGATTCCTTTTTCCGTAAACAATTTGAATGCCGATGCAAGCAACGCATCCTGCTTATTTTTCTTTTTTTCTTCTATCTTACTCATCTGCATCACCTGCTTTTGCCGGTCTATTTATCATCATCTTTTTCTATTGATGCTGTTGACATTACGAATTTAACACTTCCATCCATTCCGTCTGAAATCTTTGAGAAGCTCTTATAATTATTTGATGCCTTAACTATCTTGTCAAGTCTGTCTCTGAAATCATCACCTGAGTCGATAACATCATTTACTGTTCCTGTGAGTTTTTCGATTCCGTCCTCGTTAAACTCTACAACACCGTCTTTAAGATCTCCTGCACCATCTGCAAGCTTGCCAATGGCATCTGATACATCACCTGTTTTTGATACAAGTGTTGAAACACCGTCAAAGAGTTTAACTGCACCTGAAGCAAGTGATTTAGCACCTGTTCTGAGTTTATTGCTGCTTGATGTAACTTTCTTTGAGTTCTTTGTGATTGTCTTTTCATTCTTGATAAGCTTATCTGCTGCCTTGTCAAGCTTCTTATTGTTTGATGTAAGCTTTGTTCCTGCTTTATACATCTTCTTTACGCTCTCATCAAGTTTTTCAACGCTAGGGTTAAGCTGCTTGCTGTATGCTGTTGAAAGTGCACTTCCTGCGTCCTTAAGCTGTGTAAGCTTATCACTGATTCCGTTAAGCTCTGAATCCTCTGAACTTGTATTTGTGCTTGCCTCCATCTGTGTAAGTCCTGCATTTACTTTATCAAGACCACCGTCTACTCCGTCAAGTCCCGTATCTACTGATGTAAGTCCTGCAGAGACAGTGTCAAGTCCGGTGCTCAGACTATCCATTCCGGCTGAAAGACTGTCAAGTCCTGCTGATGTCTTGTCAAGTGTCGAATCCATCGTGTCAAGTCCTTTTACAAGAGCTGATGAGTCAGATGTTGAATCTTCTATTGTTTTTCCTACTGTCTGAGAAGCTTTTACATATTTCTCTATTGCTTCGATCTTTGCCTTGTCTGCGTCTGACTCTGCTGCTGCCTTAAGTGTCTCTAACTCTGCAAGCATTGTGTTTACTGTATCATCACTTACCGCAATATTTTTAGCACCGTCATTTATTGCTTTTACTCCTGACTTTACAGAAGAAACGCCGCCTTTTACTCCTGTTACGGCTTTCTTTAATGTGGCATCTGAGTCACCTGAAATGCTGTCTTTTGCACTCTTAACTCCTGCCTTAAGTCCGTTGTCACCTGTTACACCTGTCTGTAATGCTGAAACTCCGGCTTTAATCTTTTTAACTCCTGCCTTAAGTCCCTCTTCGCCTGTCACACCGTTCTGGAGTGAGACAACTCCGCTGTGGAGTGTATCTATTCCCTGTGCAAGTGTATCAACACTGTTAAGAGACGTGTTTACCGTAGTAACATATGTGTTAAGGTTTGTGTCAAATGTCTTAGAACCCTCTGAAAGTTTTGAAGTTCCTGTCTTCTGGAGTGTTCCCACTGCATCTACTATCTTCTTCGTATTAGAAGAATAAGTTTTTACGCTCTTAGAGAATGTCTTTGTTCCTGTCACATATGTGATAACTCCGTCAAGAAGTTTGTCAGTACCTTTTGTGTATGTCACGATACCGTTTTTAAGTGTGTTGCTTCCACTCTTTGCTGAGCTTAAACCGCTCTTAAGTGTGTCCATACCGTCTGAGTAATCACCGAACTTATCGTTCAATGTATCAAGGTTTGTGCTGAGCTTATCTGAACCGTCGATAAGTTTCTGTGTTGCATCTGTAAGGTCATCGAGTTTGTCAGAAAGGTCATCCATATTTCCTATATCATCAAGATCCATGTCTGAGAAGAACTCAGATGTTGCAACAGTGTATGTTGATTTCATCTCGAAATCAGTAACATCCGCCTTAATAGTAACCGTGTCAGTCACTTTGTCATTTATCTTGCTAAGGTCTATGTCAACATCATCGCCAAGATCGAGATTGTCAAGGTCAAGACTCTCTGAAAGCCCCGGCATACCATATGCCATTACTATATTGTTCTCGCCCTCTGATACAACGCTTCCGTTATCTATCGTCAGATTTTTGAAGTTGTCAACCGGAAGTATCATACCTGTAACCATAACGAACGGTGTATATATGTCTACATCTTTTCCTCCAATCTTTTCTGTCTTTTTGGAAGTATTGGTGTATTTAATCTTCATTTCAAGTTTTCCGCTTTTTCCTGCAAGGTCACTTGCTGAAACTTCCTTGCCGTCAAGTTTGTATGTTATTGACATTCCGACAGGCATTTCCTTGTCAGTCTTTCCCTGATAATAAATATCATCACTTTCGGTATTCCAGTTTACTGTATCTCCGTCCTGTGTGAATTTTTCATCACCCTTTGTATTTGTTATATCCTTAAGGTCTGAAGAATCTTTTACTTCACCCTTATTTGCTGCATTTTTAAGCCAGTCAGAAACTATAACATCTGTTTTCTTTCCATTTGCATCGAGTGTTGCATAAACAGTTTCCTGCTTTGAAACATCTTCTGAATCAAGTCCTGACTTTGAAGAAGTCTTAACTTCCTCTGTTACTTTATCTACCTGTTTTGCAACTACCTTGTTTGTAAGGACAAACATATGAGATGCATACTCTACACTACCAACGAGCAGTCCTGCTGCTAAAAGTCCTGTAACACCTATCTTGGCAACTTTTTTAATATTTTTTCTCATGATACTGCCTCCTATATATTCTAATGCGTGTCATATTAATAAACGATTTATTACACTGTTCTATTTTGCTTCGAGTTTCTTTTGTGCGTCATTCTTTGCAACTCCTGCTTTTATCATATCTAACGAACTTCTTATAATGATAGGATCAAATATCCAGAGCATTGCAGGAAGTATGCATATAACAACGATCATACTTATAATCGCACCTCTTGAAAGAAGATTACATATAGCACTTATCATATCAATAGCTGAATATGCCGTTACGCCGAATGTTGCGGCGAAGAAACAGAAACCACTTGTAAGTATTGATTTCATTGAAGTTTCATGTGCTATCCTTATCGCATCTTTCTTACTGCATCCGTTTACCGTTCGTTCCTTATGGTATCTGTTTGTCATAAGTATCGCATAATCGACTGTCGCACCAAGCTGTATGGTACCGATAACGATACTTGCAACGAATGCCAGTGAAGTATTTGTATAGTATGGAACAGCCATGTTGCAGGCAATCGCAAACTCAATGACCGATACAAGGATGATAGGTATTGAGATTGATTTGAATGTTACAAGGATGATTACAAATATAGCAGCTATAGATATGTAATTAACCGTCTTTAAATCTATATCTGTCGTATCCTGAAGATCCTTCATAAGAGGAGCTTCACCGATAACCATCGCATCTTTCTGATAACCTTTCACGATTTTCTGCATCTCATCAAGCTGTGCATTTACTTCGTCAGTTGCCGAACTGTAATCCGAGCATACAAACTGTAATTCATACTTATCAGTTTTTAACATACTCTTTACGTCTTCAGGTATCATCGTTTCAGGGAAGTTTGGTCCTACAAGTGAGTTAAGACCGATAACCCATTTAACACCGTCAACCTTTTCAATCTTCTTTATCATCTGGTTCTTGTCTTTTGCACTAAGACCGTCTTTTAAGAGAACCATATGAACATTACTCATATTGAAGTGTTCTTTAAGTTTGTCATTTGCTTCTGCACTAGGAATATTCTTTGGAAGTCCCTGGTCGATATTGTAGTAAATCTTATAGTTGCTGTTTCCGTATATCGCAGGTCCGAGCAGTACAAGGAATACTACGATAGCAATTTTATAATGTTTTACGATAAAGTCTGAAACCTTTGTGAGCGGTGGTATCAGAGCCTTGTGTGTAGTCTTTTCGATTGCCTTATCAAATGTAAGAATCATTGCCGGAAGAACTGTTACACAAGTGATAACACCGATTACAACACCCTTTGACATTACGATACCGATATTTGCACCGAGTTTAAATGTCATAAAGCACAGAGCCACGAAACCGGCTATTGTCGTAACAGAACTACTTGATACTGACTTAAATGTGTTTGATATGGCGTGTGCCATCGCTCTCTTTCTGTCATCAGGAAATCTCTTTTTGTTCGCCTCATAACTCTCAAGCAGGAATATCGAATAGTCCATCGTGACCGCAAGCTGAAGTACCGCCGCAAGTGCCTGTGTGATATATGATATTTCACCGAGGAAGATATTACTTCCGAGGTTGAACACTATCGCCATTCCTATATTTGTAAGGAATATAAATGGTGTAAGGAATGAATCCATCGTGATAAGAAGAACCACAAGTGATAAAACTGCTGCGATAACGACATATATCGGCATCTCCTGTAAAGCGAGGTTCTTAATATCTGTAACGACACCTGACATTCCGCTTGCATAAACATTTTTGCCAACCGTCTTACGGATGTTTGTGATGGCATCCATCGTATCGTCCGCTGATGTAGTATCATCAAACAACGCTATCATCATAGTTGCGTTTCCATTAAAAAATGCTTCTTCAAGATTTTTAGGAAGCATCTCAGTCGGTACGCTTATATCAAGCATATCATCATACCAAAGTACATCTTTAACATGGTCGATGCCCTCAATCTTTTTCTCAAGTGCTGCCGCCTGTTTATTAGACATATCCTCGACAACTATCATAGAAAAAGCACCCATTCCAAATTCATCAACAAGTGTATCCTGACCCGATACTGTTTCAAGAGTATTCGGAAGATAAGATAATACATCGTAGTTTACTCGCGTGCTGACATATCCAAACACTGATGGAACAAGCAAAATACACGCAATAAGCAGGATGATATTCTTATGTCTTGTAATCCATTTTCCTAACATTTTTTCTCGTCCTTTCTTTATCCGATCCGACTAACGGCAAAAAACAAAGCACCGTACCGAACCCTAATTGACCGATATTTATCATTAAGTGACCATCGGTCATTTCTATAATCCATATACTACAACAAAAATGACCAACAGTCAACATTAAATTTGACTATTGGTCATTTTTATCAAAAACACACAAAATTCACATATTTTATCGAACTAATCTATCCATAACTCACAAAACAATCATATTTTACTAGCACAAAACATCTATCAGACAACAATCATCTATCACTAAACCACCCAAAATACTGTTCATTAACCAAAACTTATTAACAACTTATCTAAATCTTTTTATCATCGCCAATAAAAGTAAATTGGAGTTTGACACTATAATAAATAATATTAATCGGTATTCCGTCGTCGTCAGTACTTAAGGGTGGTATTCTCACCCTTTATGTACTGTTACGAACGACAGCATAGCGAAAGCGTACCGATGTTATTATTTATTATGAGGCAAACTCCTCATAGTGTGGTTTATTTAGCAAGCAAAAGCATAATCTCATTACTTCTGTTTACAAACTCCGTCATCTCCTCTGCCTTAAGCGGATGATTTGCAAGTACGGCAAGGTCATAGAGCTGTTTGCAGAACATATCGACATTCTCAGCATCCTTATTATTAAGGATATACTGCACAAGTTTATTTGATGAGTTGAGCACGAGTGTTGCAGAGTCACCGAACATATCCATGTCCATTCCTGCTCCGCCTGCACTATACATCTTCATCATATCCTGCATACGGCGTGTCTCTTCTGAGAGTGTGAGCATTGATGAAACATTCTCGTTTTTAAGTTTCTCAACTTTTACTTCAAGATTTTCTTTTCCGAGTGCTTTCTTAAAGATTTCACTGAGTTCCTCAGTCTCTTTCTTGATAGTCTCCTCATCAACATCGTCTTTCATCGTATCATTAAGACCTGCATCTATACGCTTGAAACTTACCTTTAAATCACCCTGCTCAAGCTGTGAGATAAATGCCTGGTCAATGTTGTGGCTCAATATAACAGCATTTATATCCTGCTCTTTGAACATATTTACATACTGGCTCTGCTGCTGCATATCGGTTACATAGTAAACTGTTGTCGGTTCTTCCTCTTTTTCACCGTCTTTATTTTCTGCTGCATCTGTATTTTCGACAGTATCTTCCTCTGTGTCTCCGTCTTTTTCTTTAACCGCATCGACATATTCAGGAAGTGTGATATATTTATCATTTAAGTCCTTAAAGATGATATAATCTGACATCTTCTCTCTGAACTTACTGTCTTTTAAGCATCCGTATTTGATGAACGGACTAATGTCCTCCCAGTATTTCTCATAGTTTTCTTTGTCAACCTTATACATTCCTGAAAGCTTGTCGGCAACTTTCTTTGTAATATAATCAGAAATCTTCTTTACAAAACCGTCATTCTGCAATGCACTTCTTGAAACGTTGAGCGGAAGGTCAGGACAGTCGATAACACCCTTAAGAAGCATTAAGAACTCCGGAATAACTTCCTTGATATTGTCGGCGATAAACACCTGATTGTTGTAGAGTTTGATAACACCCTCAAGATTATCGTACTCCGTATTTACCTTAGGGAAGTATAAGATACCTTTAAGGTTGAACGGATAATCCATGTTCAAATGGATCCAGAAAAGAGGCTCTTTGTAGTCGTTAAAGACTGATCTGTAAAATTCCTTGTACTCATCATCTGTGCAATCATTGGGATGCTTCATCCAGAGTGGAGTTGTCGTGCTGATAGAAACAGGTCTTTTATTTATCTTGACTTTTTCTTTGCGTGGAGATACCTCGACAACCTCTTTTTCTCCGTTCTCGTTTTCTCTCTCCTCTGTCTTTGCCTCCTCGACAATATTTTCAACTACAACATCATCCTCACGGAGATCTTCCTTGTCTATCGTCTCATATTCCTGCTCAGCTCCCTCTTTTGAAAGGAATATCTCTACAGGCATAAATGAACAGTATTTTGTAAGAACTTCTCTTACACGGTACTCATTTGCAAACTCTAAGCTGTCCTCAGAGAGATAAAGTGTGATAGTCGTACCTATCTCTTTTTTGTCTCCATCTGACATTTCAAAGTTGATGCCGCCCTCTGACTCCCAGCGTACAGGTGTTGCTCCCTCTTTCCATGACAATGTGTCGATAGTAACTCTGTCGGCTACCATAAATGCTGAGTAAAAACCAAGTCCAAAGTGTCCGATTATCTGCTCCTCATTTGCCTTGTCCTTATATTTCTCAAGGAAATCTGTAGCACCTGAAAATGCGACCTGATTTATGTATTCGTCAACCTCATCCTCAGTCATACCAAGACCGGTATCAGTAAACGAAAGGCTCTTTCCCTCAGTATCAACAACAACCTGAATATTTGGCTTGTAATCATCAGGAAGTGTGTACTCTCCCATAATATCAAGTTTTTTGAGTTTTGTGATAGCATCACATCCGTTTGATACAAGCTCACGGATAAATATATCGTGGTCTGAATAAAGCCACTTCTTTATAATAGGAAACATATTTTCTGATTCGATTGATAAACTGCCTGTTCTGCTCTGCATAATAAAATCTCTCCTTTACTTCTATATTATCTCAGTAAAGCGGACATTCTCAATCCGCTTTCGCTGCCTGTTCATGAACGCAGTCGCTTTGCGACCTGTCAGTGTGAGTCTTTAATTACGATTTATTCCATTAGCAATCATCATCAACGACTGCTAACAACTTTCACAATGAGTATAATAATACGATATTTAAGAAATGTCAAGACAGAATTAGCACTCTTTTAAAA
>JBNMLR010000065.1:0-8403 GCA_050874945.1 Butyribacter sp.
ATTATATATTGTGTTATAAGCAAATAGCGAGCAGATTGCAAATACTCGCTTGACTTATATATATATATATGAAAGTTTTGCAAATGTCTGGAGATATATAGGTGAATAGTAGGCAGAAACCGCTGTCTTTTTTTGCTTTTTGCAAAGGTAGAAAATAAAAATAAGCAATGTTATAATGTAATGCAAAGGTTAAAATCAAATATTAATGTAACAATCAGAGAGATAAGAATATTTCGAGATATTATATTTTATATTGAATAATTTGCAGAGATGTTAAAAGCAAAGTTTAAATTTTATTATTTAATTGTAAGCATGATACGGGTTATCAGATTTTGATTTATTTTTAGGAGGCAGAGTTTTATGGATGAAAGATTAAAAAAACAGCTTGATTTTGCATTGGAGATAGATAAGGAAAAAAATATATTCAGACAGACACATCTGTCAGGTCACGGCAGAAATGAAAATGATGCGGAACACGCATGGCATATGGCAATCATGGCATACCTTTTAAAAGAATATTCAAATGAACCCGTGGATATTGGAAAGGTTATGCTTATGTGTCTGATACATGACATAGTGGAGATAGATGCAGGTGATACATATGCGTACGATGCAGAAAATCTTAAGACGCAGAAAGCAAGGGAAGATGCGGCAAAAGAGAGGATATTTTCAATACTCCCTGATGAGCAGAAAGACGAACTTATAAAATTGTTTGATGAGTTTGAGGAATTTAAGACAGCGGAGTCAAAGTTTGCTCATGCTATGGACAATCTCCAGCCGTTAATCTTAAATAACAGTAACGGCGGTGGTGACTGGAGAGAACATGGTGTGACGGCAGAGCAGGTGTATGGCAGACAGAGCAAGACAAAACTTGGCTCTGAGCGTCTGTATGAGGTTATTGACAGAATTCTAAAAGAAAATATTGATAAGGGGAATATAAAGCCTGTTTAAAAATATTTTGTTTATTAAAAGAATATTTATATAGGGTTGTTTGAATGCTTTATAGCACCGTATTTTGCGGAAAGCATAGATAAGTGAGGAGGGAAAACAATGATGTATAATCCACAGCTTGATACATTTATATGTGTTGCCGAGTCCGGAAGTTTCAGTAAGGCTGCCGAAAAAATGTTTATTACTGCATCGGCGGTGATAAAACAGATAAATTCGCTTGAGAGCAGTCTTGGTTTGCAGCTTTTTGACCGTACTCACAGGGGACTTAGCCTGACTGAGTCGGGAAAGTCTTTATATAAGGACGCAGAGTATGTTATAAAATATTGTAAAGAGTCTGTCATCAGGGCAAAAAATGCAATGTCGGGCGATGAGAATGTTATAAGGGTCGGAGTATCTCTTATGACATCACCACAGGTATTTGTGGATTTGTGGCCGAAAATTCATGAGAACATACCTGATATGAAATTTCAGTTAGTGTCGTTTGAAAACACTCTGGAAAATGCAAAAGAAATATTGGGACACTTAGGGCAGAATATAGATGTGGTTGCAGGGATATTTGATGACACAATGCTAAAATTGCGAAAGTGTAATGGAATAGAACTTACAAGACAGAAGTTTTGTCTGGCGGTTTCAGTTAAACATCGGCTTGCGGACAGAGAAATGTTGGAATTATCGGAGCTTAAAGGTGAAAAACTTATGTTGATGCACAGGGGATGGAGCGATTATGTTGATATGCTTCGTGATGAATTGTGGAGGGAGCATCCGGAAATAGAAATAGAGGATTTTGATATTTATAACGTTGACATTTTTAATAAATGTGAGAATGAGAATAAAATGCTTTTAGCGGTAAAAAGCTGGGAGAATGTCCATCCGCTCATGAAAGTTATTCCCGTAGATTGGAATTATGGAATGTCATTTGGTCTGCTTTATTCAAAAGAACCGTCTGAAAAAGTGAAAAGACTTTTGAAAGCGATAAAACAGGTAAAAGGGATGGAGAATACATAAAGTGGTATTATAAGTTACAGCTATAACCTTTAGGTTAATACTGAATAACAAAACGGGACTTCTTATGAAGCCTCGTTTTTTGTATTATATAAAAAGAATAAGCCGACCGAGCGAAAGCGAGGTATGTTTATTGAAAGAAGTCAGGAAATAAGCTATTTAAAAAAATTAAAGGGAGGCAGATGATTTGAAAAAATTATTATCATTATTATTATCAGTAACGATGGTGGCGGGTTTGATTGTCGGATGCGGTGCGACAACAGACACATCAGTCACAAAGACAAAGCAGTCATTAAAAACAACATCAGTAAGAAGCGGTAAAGATGACAAGTCAAAAGTTCTTGTAGTTTATTATTCTGCGACAGGTTCAACAAAGGCCGTTGCGGAGACGATAGCAAAAACGGCGGGAGGAGATTTATTTGAACTTGTTCCGACTAAGCCATACAGTGACGATGACCTTGACTGGACAGACAAGAACAGCAGAGTTTCAAAAGAAAATAAAGATACAAGTTTGATAGATGTTGAACTTGAATATAATTCAGTTGATGATTTTGATTCATATGACACGATTTTTATAGGATATCCTATATGGTGGGGGATTGCAGCATGGCCGGTAAACAGTTTTGTGCAGTTAAATGATTTTAAAGGAAAGACAGTTATACCATTCTGTACTTCTACATCATCAGGAATAGGTGACAGCGGAAAACTTCTTGAAGAACAGGCAGGAAGCGGAAAATGGCAGGAGGGAAAGAGATTTTCTTCAGGTGCATCTTCTGATGAAGTGGAGCAGTGGGTAAAAGATTTAAATATTTAGATAGTCATTTGTAAAACTGATTATATGTTGTGTAAATTGCACAGATATAACAAATAATAACGCTGGCACGCTTTCGCTATGTTGTCACTCGTAGCAGTACATAAGTCAGTAAAAGACACTGACTAAGAACTGACGGTGACAAGAATGTCAGCTAGCATTATTTGTTATATCTGCACAATGTTTTATACATAGTAACAGTTTTACAAATGCCGATATAAATGCACTAGATAGGAAATGGAGGATATATATTATGAATAATTTTATTTTTGAGAATGCTACTAAGGTTTATTTTGGTAAGGACTGCGTGAAAGAGTATCTTTCATGTCTTGCTGGAAAACATGGTGATAAGGTTTTGCTTGCGTATGGTTCTGGTTCAATCAAGAAAAATGGAATTTATGATGAGGTTAAGGATATTCTTGAGAAAGCCGGAAAGGAGATTATTGAATTTTCTGGAATAATGGCAAATCCTACCTATGAGAAAGTGCTTGAGGGTGCAAGGCTTGCAAAAGAAGGCAAGGCAGACTGGATACTCGGAGTTGGTGGAGGTTCGGTTATGGATTGCTGCAAGGCAGTTTCTATGGCGGCGGTCAGCGAAAAGGATATATGGGATGAATACTGGGCAAAACCGGGTGTTGTCGATTTTGAACCGTTGCCGCTCGGTGTTATAGTGACGGTGGCAGGTACAGGAAGTGAGTGTAACGGTGGTGCTGTCATAACAAATGAGGCTTTAAAAGTTAAGACAGGCAGGGATTATCCAAAGTGTAATCCTGAGTTTGCGTTGATGGACCCTTGCTACACATATACAGTTCCTCAGAAACAGATGGTTTCAGGAAGTTTTGATATTTTATCTCATATTATGGAGACATATTTCAGTGAGCCGAATGAGAATAATGTATCAGATGATATTTCAGAAGCATTGATGAGAAGCGTTATCAAAAATTTGCGTGTAGCGATAAAAAATCCTAAAGATTACACTGCAAGAAGCAATCTTATGTGGGCATCTACAATGGCAGAAAACCGTATAATAAAACTTGGCAAAAAATGTGACTTTGAGTGTCATGAGATGGAGCATCAGCTTGGTGCATACACCGACTGTAATCATGGATGTGGTCTTGCGGTATTGCACCCTGTTTATTACAGACATATTTATAAGGAAGGACTTCCTAAATTTGTCAGATTTGCAGAAAATGTCTGGGGGATTTCAAGGGACGGAAAGAGTGACGAGGAGCTTGCTAAAGCAGGTGTGGAGGCGTTGGCTGATTTTATTAAGGAAATCGGACTTCCTACGACACTTAGGGAGCTTGGACTTGAATCGGATGATGGCTTAAAAGAGATTGCCGAGTCTTGTAACATTGCACCGGGAAGCTATAAAAAAATGACTCATGAGGAGATTTATGAAATCTTTAAGGAGAGTTTTTAAATGCAATATGTCAAAATAGTATTATGCGTATTGTTGTGTATAGTATCACTTACCGGATGCGGAGACAAAAGAAGTCATAGTGTTGTAAATTCCGGTTCTCCATCAAATGATAGTGAGACAGTAGAAATGAAACAGAAAAATGATGATAAAAAAGAAACGGGACAGCAATCAGAATACACATTAAAATCAAAGGTTATGGATGTTATCAATGATTCTGTTTTTGGGGATTATGGAAGATTGATTTTTCCGGTTGACATGGATATAAGTAAAAATTTGACTTTAGAGAATGTTGAAACAATCCTGCCATGGTACAGCGAGATAAATCCTCAGAAAACAGTTGAGATCGTCAACTATATGAAGAAGCGTGCAGGTGATGGAGATACGATTTTTTATGACATCTATACCGAAAAAGAAAAGAAAGCAGATCCGGATAAGGCTGATACAGGGTTGTTTTTCTTTAAGGGAAAAGCAGGAGCAAAGACGGCAATTGTTAATGCAGGCGGAGGATTTATGTATGTTGCAGGAATACATGACAGTTTTCCACAGGCTCTTGAATTATCCAAAAAAGGATATAATGCGTTTGCATTGATTTATCGTCCTGGTGCTCAGACTGCCTGTGAAGATTTGGCAAGGGCAATAGCTTTTCTTAATGAAAATGCAAAAAAACTTGAGATAGACATGAAAGATTATTCACTCTGGGGTGGTTCTGCCGGAGCAAGAATGGCTGCATGGCTTGGAAGTTATGGAACCGGAAATTTTGGCGAAAAAGATTATCCTGCTCCTGCCGCTGTTATCCTGCAATACACAGGACTTTCAGAGGTGACGGGAAATGAACCTCCGACTTATGCCTGTGTAGGAACGAGTGATGGAATTGCGTCATACCGCAGTATGGAAAGATATATTGCTAATATTAAAAGAAATGGTACAAATGCAAAGATAGAGGTGTTTAAAGGATTGTCACACGGATTTGGGCTGGGCGAGAAAACGGTGGCAAGAGACTGGCTTAATAATGCAGTGGATTTTTGGAATAAAAATATGAAGTAATAGTGTGAGAAATCATATATACAGGATTTAATCCGAAAAATTTGATTTTTCATACAAAAGATTTGTGCCTGATACAAATTTGCTATGTGCAAAAAACAGCGCAGGAATGGTGGTTGATATGAACAAAAAGCTTATGTTTAGGATTTTTATTGATATATGTATGACAGTGTGTCTGCTGCTTTTGATGCCGTACAGTCTTCTCAGTGAAACGGCACATGAGTGGATAGGTATGGCGATGCTTGTATTATTTTTGGTACATCATTTTTTAAATATAAAATGGCTTCATGGTGTTACAAAGGGTCGGTACTCAGCTTTTCGCATAGTACAGACATTGCTCGTCGCAGCGATGATAGTGCTTATGGCTGGTTCTATGGTAAGCGGAATATTATTGTCAAACCATCTGTTTAAAGCAATCAGGGCAATCGTTCTGGCGACATGGGCGAGACAGGTTCATATGTTTTGTGCATACTGGGGATTTGCTGTTATGTCTGCACATCTCGGCATACACTGGAATATTGTCGTAAATATGACTGGAATATTATTTAAAAAACCGTCAGCGGCACGCAGGTATATTGCAAGATTTGTGGCGGCAATCGCAGCCGGTTATGGTATTTATGCTGCTCATAAAAGACAGACACCTGAGTATCTTTTAATGAAAAATCATTTTGTGTTTTATGATTATACGGAAAGCGTTGTCTTTTTTATAGCAGATTATATCGCGGTGATGATACTGATTGCGTTTATAAGTTATTATATAGTACAACGAATAATTAATAATTGATACATTGAACAAGCCTGCACTTTCGATAGTATATCTCAAAAAGCCTCGATGTAGCCCACTACACCTGCGTTTTTTGACATACACTCTCGAAAGCGTATTCATGCTCAATGTATCAAAGATGTAATTTTCGTTGTACTTGCCATTGGATTGAGAAACATATCTTATAAAAGGGTAGTATAAAAAATTTATATGTAAGAGTTTTCATAATAAAAATTTGTGTCTGGGCAGACTTGATAAATGAAAAGATTGCATAGAAATTAGAATTAAAATATAACTTGAAAAGAAAGCAGGTGAAAGTTTGGAAACAAGAATACTTGGAAAAGATTTAGAGGTTTCTGCCGTCGGTCTTGGCTGCATGGGAATGAGCCATGCTTATGGCAGACCGTCTGATAAGAAAGATGCAGAACTTCTTTTAGAAAAAGCAGTGGAAATGGGCTGCACATTTTTTGATACGGCGGAGGTGTATGGAACGGCTGATGACCCGCATCACAATGAAAAGCTGATAGGAGAAATATTAAAACCTCACCGGAACCACATTAAGATTGCGTCAAAATGTGGTATTAGGTTTGATGAAACGGCAGAGGGTGTAAATAAGCCGCTTATTCCTGATGGCAGACCTGAGACGATAAAGAAATCGATTGAGGGTTCATTAAAGCGTCTTCAGACGGATCATTTGGATTTGTACTATATACACCGTATCGACAATAAAGTTCCGATAGAGGAAACAGCAGAAGCCATGAAAGAGCTTATGGAACAGGGAAAGATTTTGCACTGGGGACTCTCAGAGGCAAAGGAGGACATTATAAGGCGCGCACATAAAGTGTGTCCGATTACGGCAATTCAGAACAGATATTCAATGATGTATCGTGATTATGAAGCACTGTTTCCTGTTCTCACGGAATTAAATATCGGGTTTGTTGTATTTTCTCCGTTAGCTAACGGTTTATTGACGGCGAGATACAATAATGCTGCGGAGTTTAGTGAAAGTGGAGATTACCGTAAGGTTATGCCGCAGTTCTCGGAAAGAGGAATAAAGGAAAACGAAAAATTCCTTGCATGGATAGAGGAGACTGCAAAAGCTAAAAATGCCACACCGGCACAGATTTCTCTTGCGTGGATGCTTGCGAAAAAACCGTGGATAGTACCGATTCCGGGAACCAGAAAAATCGGGCGTCTTAAAGAAAATTTATTGTCGGCAGAAGTAAAACTGACACAAAAAGAAGTAGACGAGATAGACAGTATGTTAGAGAAAATACCTATGTCGCAGGTGTTTGGCGGTTCTAAAGTCGAATGACATTTAGGATATGGTAATGTTGCAAATATAAATTTTAATATAAAAGTTAAGGATATTAAGCGGAAGGTAAAGAAATTTATTTTCCGCTTTTTAGAAAAGGATATATAAATGAGGACAAATATAATAAGAGCATTGATTATCGCAATGGCGGCTGTTTCATGTACTGCCTGCGGTTCTGCAAAAAAAGATAATAACAGTAATCTTGAAATTGGAATTTCTGCAATACAGAAAGCATCCGAAGCAAAAAAGGATGGTGACAGTATGGATAAAAACGAAAATAAAACAGATGACCTTAGAGAGGGAACATCATCACAGACAGTTGCAACACCTAAAGATTTTCCTAAAGACTATGACTACGGAAGTGGTCAGATAACGGGCTGGTCAAGAGAGGAAATGTTAAAGAAAATGCCGGCTCCTGAGGGAAATGAAACAGTATTAAATACGAAACCAGATTCCGAAAAAATACAGGCTCTTTATTTATGGGAAGAAGGAAAAGCTCCTGCAAAAACAAAATTTACAAAAGATATGACAGGTTATTTTGACGAGTGGGATTTCAGACCGTATGTAACGGCAATCCCTGTTAAAAGCGGAGTAAAGCCGAAAGGTGCAGTGGTGTTGATGGCTGGCGGTGCATATCAGTTTCGTGGCAATTATACAGACTCTTTGCCGACGGCAGCAGCTTTAAGAGAATATGGATTTCAGACATTTATTGTTGATTACAGGCTTGAACCCTACAGTCAGGAAGAAGGAGCATTGGATGTGGCAAGAGCGGTAAGATTTATCAGAAAAAATGCAGATGTTTATGGAATTGACAAAGACGATATAGCGGTGATGGGATTTTCAGCAGGAGGTATTCAGGCAGGAGAATTTCTGATGCACTATGATGAAAAGGTGACGGGAGCAGAATTAGATAAAAGTTATGTACCCGATGAACTTGATAAAATTCCGGCACACGCAACGGCAGATGGAATGATATATTCGTTTTATGGCAGACTCAGTGTTGGAAATATGGATAAGACATGGCTTGCGAAAGGCAATCTGCCACCGACTTTTTATGTATATGGAACGGAAGATCCGTTTTATGACCAATTTGAACA
>JBNMLR010000066.1:0-8303 GCA_050874945.1 Butyribacter sp.
GCATATGTATCAGTTCATAAACCAGCTATTGAAAAAATACGGTTCACTTCATCATAAGATAAACTCTATCCAGAATATCAGAAGTAATGATGATTATGTGTATAAACATTCGCTCAATACGGCAATATTGTGTGCGTTGATCTCAAGCAGGCTCGGTCTTGAATTTAAGACACAGCTCGATCTTACGGCAGCAGCACTTTTACATGACATAGGCGGATTGAACATACCGGAGAATATCAGAAGAAAAAAGACCATAGACCTTACATTGGAGGACGAAAAGAGGATAACTATGTGTTATCAGAATTCATTTGATGCATTCAAGGCAAATGTAGATCTTTCTCCTGATATAAAAAGGATATTGTCGGCAGGCTTAATGCTCCTGCATCCTGATATACCGTCAGCAACAGAAAATGTACCTAAGGTTATCGGGGCAGAGATACTCAAAGTCGCAAACTGTTTTGATAATATGACAGCAATGAAATTCGGTGATGAGCCGTTATCTGAGATAGCAGCGATAAGATACCTTTTAGAGATGGATGAACAGTTTGACAGAAAGATAGTTGATGCATTGTTAGATAGTATAAACATCTTAAGTCCCGGTGTTTGTGTGGAATTTACAAATGGGGATAAAGGACTTGTAGTTACTGCAAATGACAGTAATGTATTAGAGCCGTTTGTATTATCTTTCAAAGATAATAAACTTTACAATCTTGCTGACAGCAAAGTTGCAGAGCAGATGAAGATAAAAGACATAATGAAAACAATGGATAACCGTCATGTTGTTGACAGCGAGCTTCTGAGCAAGTACACGGGTAAAACTCTACATATGGGTGAAAAATAACAGCATCAGGAAAGAGGAAAAATATGTATATTATAGTTGGTCTTGGCAATCCTGAGAGAAAATACGATGGCACAAGACATAATATAGGATTTTCAGCAATAACAGTTATAGCGGATAAATATAATATATCAATGGATATGAAGAAACATAAGGCTATTTGCGGAAAGGGATATATAGAGGGGCAGAAAGTCATACTTGCGATGCCACAGACATATATGAACTTGAGCGGTGAGAGTGTGAGAGAACTTGTGGATTACTATAAGATAGACCCTGAGAGTGAGCTTATCGTTATATATGATGACATAAATCTCGCACCGGGCAGACTGCGTATCCGTGAAAAGGGAAGTGCGGGAGGTCATAATGGTATCAAAAATATCATAAGCCACCTCGGAACGCAGGTATTTCCGAGAATACGCATAGGAGTTGGGGAAAAGCCGAAAGGCTGGGATCTTGCAGACTATGTGCTCGGACGTTTTGCTAAGGATGAAGAACCTGTAATAAGAGAAGCACTTGACAATGCAGCCGAAGCCTGCGGCATTATTGTTGATGATGAGATAAGAACGGCGATGAATAAGTTTAACTAAAATGTAAGAAATGAAAAGCTGAACTGTTAATTAAAATTACTCACAGACATTTTTGGTCTGTGAGTTTTGTTGTTACGGTTAATGAAGGGAGGGAAAAGAGATGGCTGAGCTGCTCAAAACACTATTGGAGCCGTTGGAGGAGATAAATGCCTATAAAACGGTGGCTGAGGATATAGAGCGGGAGAAGTTTCCGCTTCATATATCAGGCTGCATCGATACGCAGAAGTGTCATCTGATATACGGATTGTCACATTCAGAGCATTGGAGAGTCATCATTGCTTCTAATGAGATAAAGGCGAGGGAGATATACGACGATTACAAACTATTTGACAGGGATGTGCTCTTTTATCCTGCAAAGGACATAATATTTTTCGGTGCAGACATTCAGGGAAATGCGATTAGCACTGAGAGACTGAAAGTTGTCGATGCAATGTTAAAGAACGGTTCCGGTACGATAGTGACTACGATAGATGCAGGTCTTGACTGTATCATGGACAGTCAGGCTTCAAAAAGTTCAAGATTTGTTATCAGTGAAACCGATATTGTGGATTTAGATGATCTTGAAAAAAAACTTGTGGATATGGGTTATGAGAGACAGACACAGGTTGAAAAGCCGGGAGATTTTTCGGTTCGTGGAGGTATAACCGATATATTCCCGATAACGATGGATTGTCCTGTACGTATAGAATTTTTCGATGATGAAGTTGACACGATAAGGGCATTTGATGTGCAGAGCCAGCGTTCAATCGAGAGAATGGATAAGGTGGAGGTGACACCAGCCGCAGAGATGACACTGTCGGATGAACAGTTAAAGGCGGCTTTGAAAAAGATTGAAAAAGAATATCAGAAGATGCTTGAAAAGTTTAGAAAAGAAAAAAATCATGATGCGATTAACAGACTTACCGACACGGTGGAGCAGATAAAATTAAATTTTGATATGTATCATGGCCGTATGGGGCTTGAGAGTTTCACGAAATATTTTGATATATCGACAAGCAGCTTTTTTGATTTGTTTGATGATAAAGATACGATATTTTTTGTCGATGAACCGATACACTGTATAGAAAAATTGGAGTCGGTTGAGAGTGAGTTCAGGGAGAGTATGCAGGGCAGGCTTGAGAAAGGTTATATTCTGCCGGGACAGGCAGATGTCATATATTCATCGTCCTATGTCATGGCAAGGCTTGAACAAAAAAGAACGGTGTATCTTTCTCTGCTTGATATGCTTCCAAAGGAAATTAAAGTAAAAGATGAAGCAAATATATCGGTACAGTCATTGCCGTCGTACAACCAGCACATTGAGATGCTTATCGAGGATATAAAAAAGTGGCGTAGTGAGAAGTTCAGGGTACTTATATTATCAGGTTCAAAGATAAGAGCCGAGAGACTTGCAAAGGATTTGAATGATTATGAAATTCCGGCATTTTACCGTGAATCTCTCGGTGACGAATTAAAACCCGGTGAGGTTATGACGAGTTACGGATGGCTTCGCAGAGGTTTTGAGTACAGGGCACAGAAATTTATTGTCGTGACCGAGGGCGATATATTTGGTGCAAAGCAGAAACGCAGGAAGAAAAAGACAAAGAAGTTTGACGGAAAATCAATTCAGAGTTTTAATGAGCTCAATGTCGGTGATTATGTCGTGCATGAAGAACACGGACTTGGGATATACAGAGGAATAGAAAAGATAAGGGTCGACAATGTCACAAAAGACTTTTTTAAGATAGAGTACGGTGACGGAGGAAACCTCTATGTTCCGGTGTCGGGGCTAGATGTTTTGCAAAAATATGCAGGACAGGAGGTTGCAAAGAAGCCTAAACTAAACAAACTTAATTCTTCCGAGTGGAAAAAGACAAAGAGCAGGGTAAAACACGCTGTAAACGAGGTTGCAAAGGAACTTGTGCTTCTCTATGCGAAAAGGCAGCAGACAAAAGGCTACTGTTTTGGAAAAGATACCGTATGGCAGACCGAATTTGAGGATATGTTCCCGTTTGACGAGACGAAAGACCAGCTTGATGCGATAGATGCGACAAAGAAAGACATGGAGAGCACCAAGATAATGGATAGGCTTATATGCGGTGACGTTGGATATGGAAAGACGGAGATTGCGATAAGGGCGGCATTTAAGGCTGCAAATGACGGAAAACAGGTCGCATTTTTAGTTCCGACCACAATACTCGCACAACAGCATTACAATACATTTAAGGAAAGACTCGGTGATTATCCGGTCAGAGTAGAAATGCTGTCAAGGTTCAGGACTCCGGCGCAGCAGAAAAAAGCACTTGAGGGACTGAAAAAAGGCCATGTCGATATAATAATCGGAACGCACAGGCTTTTATCTAAGGATGTTGAATTTAAGGATTTAGGTCTTTTGATTGTTGACGAGGAACAGCGTTTTGGTGTTGCCCACAAGGAAAAGATAAAGCAGATAAAAGGTGATGTGGATGTGCTTACGCTGAGTGCGACACCTATTCCGAGAACGCTTCATATGAGCCTTGCAGGAATAAGGGACATGAGTGTGCTTGAAGAACCGCCCGTTGACAGACTGCCTATTCAGACATTTGTTATGGAGCACAACCCTGAGATAATAAGAGAAGCAATAAACAGGGAACTTGCAAGAAACGGTCAGATATTCTATGTCTACAACAGGGTAAAGGGTATCGACGAGGTGGCTTTGGAAATTCAAAAGCTGGTGCCTGATGCAAATGTTGCATATGCACACGGGCAGATGAGTGAGAGACAGCTTGAAAAGATAATGATGGCATTTATCAACGGTGAAATAGATGTTATGGTGGCAACGACTATCATAGAAACCGGTCTTGATATATCGAATGTAAATACGATTATCATAGATAATGCCGACCAGATGGGACTTTCGCAGCTTTACCAGCTTAGAGGGCGTGTCGGAAGGTCAAACAGAAATTCATATGCGTTCCTTATGTATAAGCGGAACAAGGTTCTTAAAGAAATCGCAGAAAAGAGACTTGCAGCAATTAAAGAGTTTACCGAGCTTGGTTCAGGTATAAAAGTTGCGATGCGTGACCTTGAGATAAGAGGAGCAGGAAATCTTCTCGGAGAAGCACAGTCGGGTCATATGGAGGCTGTCGGCTATGACCTTTACTGCAAGATGTTAAACGAGGCTGTGCACCATCTAAAAGGAGATACCGATATTTCCGAGGATTTTGAGACGGAGATAGACATAAATGTCAATGCGTATATTCCTGAGACTTATATAAGAAGTGAATACCAGAAACTTGATATGTATAAGAGGATAGCGGCGATAGAGACGGTAGAAGAATATAACGAGATGCAGGAGGAACTTATCGACAGATTTGGAGATATGCCGCAGTCAGCCGACAATCTGCTTCGGGTTGCACTACTTAAAGCCGATGCACATAAGGCATATATAAGCAGAATATTGCAGAAAGAGGACGGTGTCAGGTTTTATCTGTATGATGGAAAACTTCCCAATACGGAAAAACTTAAGAAAATGCTTGATGAATATCAGGGCAAAATAAAATATGCCGGAAGTAAAGAACCGTATCTTTTATATATGATGAAACAGGATAAAAAACAGGCAGTTTCGGGAAATATGTATAGAATGCCGTTAAAAAATATGATAAAAAAAGAAAAAAAGTTGACAGCAGACGAAATATTTAATATTGTTGAGAGTGTGATAAAAAGTATTGGAGGGCTATATGATAAAAAATAGATATACAAAAGCGGCAGTTTGTGCCGTACTTGCCGTGTCGATGATGTTTACGGGATGCGGAAAAAAGGAGAGCAACAAGACTACAGTCAAAAAAACGGAGACAACAAAAACAATCCGTCTTGAAAGAGGAGACATCACGGCAAATTCATATGTGATAAAGGTAGGAGACACCGGTGTTCAGTACAGCGAAGTGTTAAATTACTGTTATCTTCTCAAAAATCAGTATGAAAGCAGCTTTGGAAGTGCATTGTGGAAATACAAGATTGATGATAAGACTACGATAGGTGACAAAGCTAAAAAAGAAATCGTAAGTACGCTTACACAGTTAAAACTTATAGGCGTAAATGCAGCAAAACAGGGTGTGACTCTTGACAATGACGAGCAGGATCAGGCATTGCAGGATGCACAGAAACTTATAAAAAAAGCTTCAAAAGCTGACAGAAAAAAATATGAGCTTAATGTAAACAGCGTAAAAGAGCTGTTCGAGGATAACATACTCGCAAATAAAATGTTCTATGTTGCGACAGATGATGCGGACACAAATGTAACAGATGATGAGGCAAAACAGATAAAAATCAGTTATATTGAGCTTATCACTAAGGGAACGGACAAAAACGGACGAAAAGTAAATATGAATGCAGCCGGGAAAGCAAAGACTTATAAGAGAATGAAAGAGATGCTTAAAGAAGCAAAAAAGGCTGATAATTTTTCCGACTTTGCCGCTGTCAATACTGAAAGCAGACAGAGCGAGGTTACAATAGGAAAAGACACAAAACTTCTCGATAAAGAGGCAATAGATGCGGCATTTTCACTTAAAAAAGGTAAGATGAGCAATGTAGTAGGCGGAAAAACAGGATATTACATCATTTATTGTGAAAATGATAACGATGAAGATGCGACATATGCCAGAAAAGAAGCTATTATCGAAGAACGCCAGACGAAGATGTTTAAAGAAAAGTACTCTAAGTGGCTTTCAGAGTCAAGCGTTGATATAAGCAATAAGTTTTGGGACGTTTTCGAGCTTTAGATGTAACAGGCTGAACTGTTACGAGATAAGTGAAAACTTTTTTGTTTTCCATTTACATAAAGTACACGATTTGTTATAATTAAATGAAACAAAAGAAAAGGTAGGTGATTAAGTGAAGGCAGAACATATCAATCCGTTTATCATTTCGGTCTGTAAAATTATGAAAGATATATGTATGCTTGATCTGAAGATGGGTAAGCCTTTCGTAAAAGATGATAAATACGAGGGGGATAGTTCTTTGATTAAACTTGGGATTATCGGTGCCTTAAAGGGTGAAGTTGTTCTGAGTCTCCACTATGAAACAGCACTTGCAGTTATTTCAAAGATGATGATGATGCCCGTCAATGAGATTGATGCTATCGGACAGAGTGCCATATCAGAGCTTGGAAACATGATCGCAGGAAATGCGGCTACGGTATTTGCAAATGATGGTATTATTATAGATATTACAACACCTGATTATTGTACCGGTGGAGAACACCCGGATAGTAATAAACAGATGTTTTGTGTTCCATTTACATCTGATATAGGAGAATTATCAATAAATATATTTATTGAAGAATGATTTTTGGATTTTGATGATTAGGAGAGGATTTTTATATCCTCTCTTTTCCGTGAGATAAAGGTGTGGAGAAAGAATTGGAGGAATGACAGATGGCAACTTATAAAAGATACAGAAAGGAAGACAGTGTATCTTATTCACTTGGCATAACGCTTACTTTTGAACTTTTGAAGTTTAAGACTGAGTATGTGAACAGGGTTTTCGTTCACTCGGCAATGAAGCAGGGTGATACATTGGATAAACTTCTTAAACTTTGCAAAGACTCAGATATAGAGGTTGTTTATGCGGACAAGATATTTAATGTTTTGTCACAGAAAGACAACTGTTATGTGATAGGTGAGTTCAGAAAGTTTGAGTCTGAACTTGATAAGGACAGTTCACATATAGTTCTCGTAAATCCGTCAAATGCAGGAAATATGGGAACGATTATGAGAAGTGCACTCGGATTTGGAATGAACCGTATGGCTATTATAAGACCTGCCGTTGATGCGTTTGACCCAAAGGTGGTAAGAGCGTCTATGGGAGCAATATTCTCAACGGAGTTTGTTTACTTTGACTCTTTCGATGAGTATATGAAAAAATACGGTGACAGAGAACTGTATCCGTTTATGCTCGATGCAAAGATAAAACTTCATGATGTAAAGCCGCAGGGTAAGTTTTCACTTATATTTGGCAATGAGGCAACCGGACTTCCGCATGAATTTTCTAAGATAGGAAAGTCGGTCATAATCCCTCATTCAGATAAGATAGACAGTTTAAATCTTCCGATAGCAGCCAGTATAGCAATGTACGAGGCAACTAAGGCAGATTTTTAGATATATGATGCAAATGTCAGGCAGACAACGGCAATAAGATTGAAAGTGTCTGCGTAATCGCAGGATTGTATAGCGGGGCGGCATCAGTGGCATCACAATATCAATATATTTAAAATTTAGAAAGGAAGTTATAAAAATGGCAAAAATTGATATTATCTCAGGATTTTTAGGAGCAGGAAAGACTACACTTATTAAAAAGCTTGTAGCAGATGCATTTCAGGGTGAGAAACTTGTTATCATCGAAAATGAATTTGGTGAGATAGGAATAGACGGTGGATTTCTTAAAGAGTCGGGCATCCAGATAACAGAGATGAATTCAGGATGTATCTGCTGTTCTCTTGTTGGAGATTTTGGAAATGCACTTAAGGATGTGCTTGAAAAATACAGCCCTGACAGAGTTATCATTGAGCCGTCAGGTGTAGGAAAACTTTCTGATGTTATAAAGGCGGTTAAAAATATCGGAGATGATGTGAAGATAAACAGTACGGCGGCAGTAGTTGACGCATCAAAATGCAAGATGTATATGAAGAACTACGGTGAGTTCTACAACAACCAGATTGAGAGTGCAGGAACTATAATCTTAAGCCGTACACAGAATGTTTCGGAGGAGAAACTTGCAAAAGTTCTCGCAATGATAAAAGAGAAGAACGATGAAGCTTCTGTTATCACGACACCGTGGGATCAGATAGACGGAAAGAACATTCTCGAAGCTATGGAAAAAGTAAATACACTTGAGAAAGAACTTCTTGAGGAGCATCACCA
>JBNMLR010000067.1:0-8256 GCA_050874945.1 Butyribacter sp.
AGCATAAGACCATACATCGGTAAGATAATGTTTGCAATCACCATCAAAGGCAGGTCTAATATTCCTTTTCTGAATAATGACAGGATAAATGCCTGTTTTGCACCTCCTACACCTTGAAAAAACGCAATCATCATAAACTCTACTATAATAAACGGCAATGCAAGTACACGCAGTCTGACAAATGCAGCTCCATAAGCAACAGAACCGGCATCATTTACAAAAAATCTCACAATCTGTGGAGCAAATATCTCAAATAGAGCAAATGATGCACACGCACAGATAATTCCTCTTGACAATGCAAATCTGACAGCCTGAGTCATACGGACTTTGTTTCCTGATGCATAATTATATGCCACCAGAGGTAAAACTCCGTCAGAAATTCCCATTATTGCCTGAAAAGGAATACTCTCTACTTTCTGCATAACTCCCATACCGGAAACTGCCGCAACTTCATAGTTTGACATAAGTATTAAAAGCACGGCATTAGATACTGCTGCAAGAAGTATCTGCAACGCTGCCGGTGTTCCAATAAGATATATCTCCATACGCTTTTTTCTCTCGGTATGTTTTAAAAACAATGGAATTTTAACAAGGCTTTTCTCTCGGGTGCGTATTGTATGCACAACTAAAAATATAAATGAAACAGTATTAGAAATACAGGTAGAAAGTGCCGCACCTGCAACTCCCATTCCCATTACAAAAATAAAAACGGGATCCATGATAATATTTAAAATACCGCCAAGCGACATACCAAAACTTGAGACTTTTGCTTCTCCCTCCGCTCTGATAATACCTGCCAAGACAAGATTTAATGTCGTTGGCAGACCACCTATAACAACTGTCCACAACAGATATTGCTGTGCATAACCGATACTTCCTCTGTCTGTTCCAAGTAAGACAAGTATCTGTCTGTCAGCTATCAGGCAGATAAACGAATAAATCAGCGTAACACCGCCTGCCGCCCAAAGTGAAAATGCAGCAATCGCACCTGCATTTTTGTCTTCCTTATTTCCAAGCATACGTGATATAAGACTTCCGCCACCTATTCCGAAAATATTTGTAACCGCATTTAACAGCATAAACACCGGATAAGTGACCGTAACTGCCGCAACCTGATAGGGATCTCCGGTCTGTCCTATATACCATGTGTCTGCCATATTGTAAATAAGCATGACAAGCTGACTTATGACCGTGGGAACAACCAGCGTTGCCGCCGCTTTTTTTATAGGAACATTTTCAAATAAATCTGTTTTATCTTCACTTACCGTCTGCATAATCTGACAGCCTCCTTTTCAATTTCCATTTTATCAGACGCCCGCTTGCCGAGGAAGTTTGCATATGTTATCATGGTGTAAAGTTAAAACTTATAACACAAGGAGGCATGATATGTATAACCACCAGCTTGATACATTTATTAAAATTACCGACCTCGGAAGTTTCAACAAAGCCGCAGAAGCCTTATATATTTCCTCTCCTGCAATAATACAACAGATAAACCTGCTTGAAAACAACTGTGGTTTCAAACTTTTTGAACGCTCACACCACGGTGTAAAGCTCACACCTGCAGGCAGGTCACTTTACGATGATGCCAAAACATTGATTCACTTTTCCAAAGAAGCCCTGTCCAAAGCAAGGACAATAGCTGAGTCATCAGAAAATACCGTGCGTATCGGGACTTCACTTCTTTATAAGTGCAGACTTTTACCAAAAATATGGGCTGTTATCAGCGAACAATACCCCGGACTTAAAATAGAAATTCTTCCCATGACCGAATACCAGCAGCGTGGAGAAACTTTTGCGGCTCTTGGAAAAAATTTTGACCTGTTTGAGGGCATTTACGCTTCTGCCGGATGGAACGGATTGTGTCAGTTTTTAGAACTTGAACGCACTCCCCTCTGCTGTGCTTTACCCAAAAATCACCATCTTTCAGCCATTAAAAAACTCACCATTGATAATCTTAATGGTGAGTCCATCGTTATGCCGATTAAAGGCATTTCAAAAGAAATCGATACTTTTCGTGAGCATCTGATGGGTATATATCCGAATATACATATCGTAGATTCCACACACTACGGACTTGATACTTTTACCCTTTGTGAAGTCAATTCATATATTCTCATCACACAGCCGGTTTATGCTGATATACATACCAATCTGATAACAATACCACTTGAAACAGGTATAACACTTCCTTATGGATTGATATATGCAAACGAACCAACAACAGCCACAAAAAAATTTATTGAACTGGTGCGATTACAATCTTAATTTCCTAAAATAATAAACTCCCATCACGAGTGCCATAAACTCTCCTACCGGTATCGAAGCCCAGACTCCATCAAGACCGCTAAAATTCGGAAGTATAAGCACCGGAATTACAAGAAATACGACTGCCCTGCAAAAAGAAAGTATCGCTGATGTCCTGCCGTCATTTAATGCCGTAAACAATGCTGACGCATAGACATTTATTCCGACCAGCAGACAGCTTACCGAGAAAATATGAAATCCGTGCAATGCCATCTCATATACCTTTTGATTGTGTCCTGCAAAAAATCCCACCATAACCGGTGCCATTACAATACAACCTCCTGTCAGAACAACAGATGCCGTTATGATTGTCTTTAAACTGATTGAATGGATTTTTTTAAGTCTTTCATGGTTCTTCGCTCCAAAATTGTAACTTATGACCGGTGCGATACCCGTGGCATATCCGCGATATACTGCATTGAACAATGCCTGCACATACATCATAATTGTTATTGATGCCACACCGTCTGCTCCCTCAAGGCGCATTAGGATATTGTTAAATAATATCTGAACAATACTTCCTACAAACACACCTATCATCTCCGATGAACCGTTGGTACAGCTTTTGATAAGCGTATTTGCTCTCCACTTCGGCTTTACAACATAAAGTTCATGCTTACGCGAAAAAATAAAATATGCCAGTCCTATTATTGAGGTAGTCGCATATCCAATAGATGTTGCCACGGCGGCTCCGGTAATTCCCCAATGGAATACTGCGATAAACAGCCAGTCGAGTGCAATATTTAACACTCCGCCAAGCACCGACATTGCAAGTCCGAATTTTGCTTTTCCAACAGTGATATATGACATTGAAAGCATTGTACCAAATACCGAAAACGGCAGTGATATTAATACCGGTATCATATAATCAATACAATATGGTACAAGCTTCTCATTTGCACCAAGTAAATGCAGCAACGGTCTTAAAAATACCGCACACACCAACACAATAGCAACGCTGAGTATAAATGATGACAACAGCAAAAGCGAAAAGTCCTCTCTTGCCTCCTGCGATTTCTTCTCACCCATTTTCTTTGCCACCAATGCGTTTCCGCCACTTCCAAACATCATACCAATACCTGAAGATATAAATACCAACGGCATTACGATATTAACCGCCGAGAGTGCATCAGTGTTTACAAGCCTTGCGACAAACATTCCGTCTACGCTCGTGTAGATACTCATAAACACAGTAGACAATATTGTCGGAAGTGCAAAGCGCAGTAACATTCCGGTATGAATTTCCTGCTCTAATACTTTATCTTTTTTATTTTCGTTCATTTGTTTATTCTCCATTTAATTTATTACTCTGGTAAAATATTCAGCACAACATATTCTGAGTGTCTTTCTGTTCTTATCGGATAACCCCATCCGGCAATTCCTGATGTTACAACAGCATTTAAATCACCTTGTTTAATCTTTCCATAATTCAACTCATCAAAATGGAACAATGACGCAATTAAACCAGCCGGCCATATCTGCCCTGCATGAGTATGTCCAGATAAAACAATATCGCATCCTGCTTTCCTGACATTTTCATAATCTGATGGCTGATGGTCGAGTACAATCCACTCCTGTTTTTTGTCAAGAGATGAAGTCAGCTCTGATATTTTCTGCCTTTTTTCGTTTCCATCACCACGGTCTGCCCTGCCTATCAATGCAATCTCATTATTAACAACTGCCGTATCATCTTCCAATATATTTATTTTCTCTTATCGTATCAGCAAGTTTATCCACCGTATAATTCGGTTTTGACGAATAATTATTTTTGTCATGATTTCCGTATGTGTAATAGATACCATACTGACTATCAATGCCACCTAAAATCTTAAATGCAGACTGCATCTGTTCCAAAGTTGTATTTTCGTCTACAATGTCACCATCCAAAACTACTATATCAGGCTTTTCACTGCTAATCCGCTGTGCAACTTTCTGTAACTGCGCATCGTTCATAGAAACTCCATAATGAAGGTCGGAGAGAAACACCAGTTTATAGCCCTCGGACTGAATTTTCTTTTGTGTCTGTATCGTGTATTCAGTTCTTACCACATGAAATATATTGTATCTTCCATAAACTATCACTACGGCAGTTAAAACTATTGCCACCACACCACTTCTATATATTCTGTTCCATACTTTGGATAATTCTTTGTTTTTTCTTACCTTATTAATAATAAAAACAATCACATCAGTAATGAGTAAAATCACCGTAATATGCAGCAAAATAATAAACCATATTCCATAAATCCTGACCGCCGGAATAATCAGAATCAATGCAGCAATGACAGTTATTATCCGTTGTTTCTTTTTTGACCACTCCGGTGTGAAACACAAAACTGCCGCCCTGACTTTACGATATAGATAAACTGCTACCGCTATCATACAAACTATCGGCAGAATAAACCATGTTATCATCATCATTGTTGTACCTCCTGTTTCAGCCAGTCAGATAATTTTTTGTCAAGTTCACTATCCGAAAGACCATTTGCACTGGCAATCGGAAGTCCTGTTTTTACGTTACCGTTTTTAATTCTATTCTCAAATTCTTTCTTTGTAGTACCCTGATTTGTTATATAAGTCCAAAACGGTGCAACAGTTTTTCCATTAAAATCCGCCTGTTCCAAATATCCCGCAACAGGATTTGACATACTATCATTCCACACAGGAGTTCCTATTAAAATCCTGTCATATTTTGATATATCCAGCAATTCTCCTGACAGCTCAGGCATTTTCTTATCATCTCTCTCAGCAAAAACTCTGTCCGACACATCATTTGAACTTCCGGTATAAGGCTCTTTTAATGTCAGTTCATACAACTCCCCATTTGTAAGCTGCTGCAAATGCTCAGCTACTCTTTTTGTTGTTCCGGAATAAGAGTAGTATATAATAAGTGTTTTTCCGGTAAAAGTATCCTTAGATACCTGTGCCTTACTGTTTCCATCTGAACTGCCTGTACTATTATTTCCGCAGCCTGTCACAAATACGGTCAGTAATAGTATTACTAATAAAAATGTACATCTAAAACTTTTCTTCATTTGCATCACACTTTCCTACATCAATTTATAACCACCATCAATCTTAATAACTTCTCCGTCAATAAATTCTGCATCATCACTTGCCAGAAATGCCACAAGTTTTGCTACTTCCTCCGGTTTTGCCATGCGACCTTTACAGGTTTTTGAAATCTGGTAATCAAGCAATTCCTGTGGAAGTTCCTTATTCATATCGGTTGAAACCCATCCCGGACATACACAGTTCACATTTACATACGGCTGAAACTGTAGTGAAGATGTTTTGGTAAGACTGATAAGTGCAGCTTTTGACGCATCGTACTCCGCACTCTCGGCATTATATGTTGTCATAACATCAATCGTTGCTATATTAACTATCTTTCCATATTTATTCTTTGCCATCTGCTCTCTTAAAATCTGTGTCAGAATAAATGGTGCATATAAATTTAACTGCATAGACTTTTCAAATCCCTGCACAGTTTTCTTGGCAAAATCATCATACAGTGCCATGCCTGCATTATTTACAAGCACATCAACTTTTCCAAATTCTTTAAGTGCCTCCTCTGCAAGTTTTCTTGTCTGATTTTCATCCATAAGGTCAGCTCCTATCACTGCCGCCCTGACACCATACTTTTCCTCTATATCTGTCTTTATGCTTTCTGCCGCTTCTCTGCTGTTTACATAATGTACGATAACATCATATCCTCTTGACGCAAATTCGTATGCTTCTGCCTTTCCCATTCCCCTGCTTGAACCTGTAATCATTGCAACTCTATTCATGTTTTATTTCCTTTCTTAGTATGATATTAGATTGTCTATTTTCGGACTAATTGTGTAAAAAAACGATTTTACTCGTCTTTCATGGCATTGCTGCAACTGTGAATATAAATTTTTGTAAGTTCCAACAGCTCATCTCTCTGCTCTTTTGTAAGTCCGCTCATCGCTTTATCCTCACATTTCCTGACCTTATCAATCATAACTGCTGCCTTCTCCTTGCCCGTTTCTGTAAAATTAACTGTCTTGTTGCGACGGTCTTCGGGCATTTCTTCCAGTATTACCCACCCATTTTTTAAAAATGAAGTAATCACGGCATTAACCGTCTGTTTTGGAAGAAAACAGCTTTCTGCCAGTTCTTTCTGTGTGCAGCCCGGACTACTGTATATTGCACTTAGAACAGAAAGACTTGTATATGATAATCCGACTGATTTGGCATATCCCTCATATGATGAATTCCATTCATGTAAAAGATTGCAATACTGCGCTATCTGCGCCCTGATACTTACTGACATAGTATTCCTCCAAAAAATCCAATTAATATTAGTCCATTTATAGACTAATTGTAGTTTAACAGTTTTATTTTATTTGTCAAGTGTATAGTTTATGCAAAACGGTATTTACTGCACCTGTTTTATTTCCCAAACCACATACAATCATAATCATGCGGCAGTACAAATGTCCATGCGAACTCAATGTCAACAAAATATACATCCCCAGAATAAAGCAACCGCAGCATATAACACTTGAATTTTTCCGGCAGATACAGGCGGTAAACTTTCTTCCCATTTTCAATGAACATATATACATCAGGCTTTTTTATACTGTCAAATTGTTTTTTTGCCGTATCACCTTTTAATATCGGCTCAACCATTTTATAGCTGAAAGCGTGCCACATAAACTGATTTATATGACATATTTTTTGTTCTTCCTTTGTCAGTGATGCACAAAACTCACCTATCCATTTTTGTTTAATTTTCTCGATTGTGTATTCGCTTTCTATAAGGCGGACACCAATCTCTCTAAAATAACTTTTCATTTTAAATAATTGTCGCTGTCTTTCTTGTTCATTTTCTGCTTGAATTTTCTCTGTCTTATTTTCAAAAACTTCTGCTTCTTCCTCTGACAAACTCTTAATATAATGAACCAAAGACGCAAAAGCACTTGGATACTGAATATTCGTTTCTGCCATCATACGCTCCCACTCTGCATCAGATACAGAACTGTCATTCCATTTACAATAATTTTCTTTTTTCATTTTTGCTCCAAATTTTAATATGTTTTTGTAATTTATTATAAGTCATTATAAATGCGTAAGCACTTATTTTTTACCTACACTTTCTATTCCAGCTTTTAACACTTGTCTGATATTATTATCCGTCAATTTATAATAAACCTGCTTTCCGTCCCGTCTTTTATCAACCAGACCACCTGCTTTCAAAATGCTTAACTGATGAGATACCGCCGACTGCTCCATTTCCAGTTTTTTCGCAAGTTCACTCACACAGATTTCACTGTCAAGCATACATATGATTTTCAGTCGTGTTGTATCACCCAATGTTTTAAACACCCCCGTAATCTTCTCTAGCGTATCATCCTGTATCTGTCGTTTCATAAATTATATTCTCCTTTTTTCTAAACAATCATCCTCTTAAACTTCCATTTAAAAAGCACTACCCTCGCTTTCAGTTTTTTGCTTTCCTTTTGTACTTTCTATCAATAAGTATCTTTCACTTGCAGTTTTTTAATTTTCCCTTTGTACTTCCTATCAATAAGTATCTTTCACTTGCAGTTTTTTAATTTTCCCTTTGTACTTCCTATCAATAAGTATCTTTTACTTGCAATTTTTTACTTTTCTTTCGTACTTCCGCTCAATAAATATCATTCGCTTTTAGTTTTTTGCCTTCTTCTATTTCCGCTTAATAAGCATTACCCGCTTTCAGCTCGGTCAATATTTGTTCTTTGCATTTCTGCACATCCTCAATAGAACATTTATGTAATAAACACATAAAAAATCTATTATATTGTTATAACAACAAATTTACTATGTAATACAAAACAATATAACTCTATATAAAAAACCGCAACCACTCATTTTTAAGAACAGTTACGGTCTTTTATGTGAAATTACTTTCTAATGTTTATTATTATATATACATATACT
>JBNMLR010000068.1:0-8243 GCA_050874945.1 Butyribacter sp.
AAAAGACAACACTGATAAGACAAAATAAATAAAGATAATACATCTTAAGCTATTTACTTATAAGCGGGGGTAAATTGTTTTTATATATCATTATAATAACCTGCTTAGAAACGAGGAACTTTATGAAAATTCAATTAGATATGTATCAGACGCTCGCAGCAGCCGTTCTGGTACTCTTACTTGGAAGTTATTTGGGAAAAAAGATAAACTTTTTGGAAAAATTCTGTATTCCTGCACCTGTTATCGGCGGATTACTATTTGCCATCTTTACCTGTATATGCTATACTACGGGAATTGTTGAATTTTCCTTTGATGATACGCTCAGAGAAGTGTGCATGGTATTTTTCTTTACATCAGTAGGCTTTCAGGCAAATCTCAAAGTTTTAAAAAGCGGTGGCAGATCCCTGATAGTTTTTCTTGGACTTGTCATTACACTTATATTTTCCCAAAACCTGCTTGCAGTGGGGCTATCAAAACTACTCGGATTAAACCCTCTTATAGGTATGTGTACCGGTTCGATACCTATGGTCGGCGGACACGGTACTGCCGGTGCATTTGGTCCTGTTCTTGAGGATTTCAATATCCAGGGTGCAACAACGATCTGTACGGCAGCCGCTACTTTTGGACTTATAACCGGAAGTCTTGTGGGCGGTCCTATCGGAAAGCGTCTTATTGAGAAAAGAAAACTTATGGACAATGTTCCGACTGAGGATGACAGTCTTCTTGTCGAAGATGAAGAAAAGCACCAGCGTCACACAAATATGTATGCAGCCGCTGTATTCCAGCTTATACTTGCAATAGGACTCGGTACTATATTTTCGTATTTTCTCACAAAGACCGGTCTTACATTTCCTATCTATATAGGTGCGATGCTCGCCGCTGCACTTATGCGTAATATCACTGAATATTCAGGCAAGGGAACAATTCATATGGGTGAGATAAACGACCTCGGCGGTATATGTCTTTCACTCTTTCTTGGAATGGCAATGATAACATTGAAGCTCTGGGAGCTTGCTACTCTTGCTCTGCCGCTTGTTATCCTGCTCGCAGCACAGACACTTCTTATATGTATATTCACATATTTTGTCATATTTAATGTCATGGGCAGGGATTATGATGCAGCCGTACTTTCAGCAGGAACCTGCGGCTTCGGTATGGGTGCAACACCAAATGCCATGGCGAATATGCAGGCTATCGGTGACCGCTATGTTCCGTCCGTGAAAGCATACCTTATAATTCCACTTATCGGAAGTTTATTTGCAGATTTTATCAACAGTCTTGTTATTACATTTTTCATCAACATATTATAATGGAGGGATTTTTTATGTTTCACTGGAAAAAGAATAATGCTAAAGAACATGATGAAGAAAAACACGATTACGATCTGACATTTGAAAATGTAGCAATTCCGGAAGTCCATACACACAAGACCCACGACGAAACGACCGAAAATGAAAGTGACGACTCTTCCGTGAACTATGATAATCTGGCTATACCGGAGATTCATATAAGGAAAAAATAATATCATACCAAAACACCACGCTCCCGTCCACATATATATGAACGGGAGCATTTTGCATCATGTCTTTAAAAATCTGAATTTTTAATAATCTTATTTTTTATTAGTCCTGTTTATATCTCTATACATTTGTGGTGTACATAAATACTGCTTTTTAAATGCATTATTAAAATGACTCTGTGATGAGAACGAAAACCGATTACTTATCTGTGAGAAAGACATATCAGTATTTACAAGTAAAAAGGCTGTTTCTTTTAATTTCTGCTGCATAATATACTTTGCAACAGACATACCATAACATTCATTAAAATGTCTGTTTATTGTCCGCATACTCACATTACAATATTCTGAAAGTTCAGATAACGATATACATGATTGTATATTATTGTTTATATACTGTACACATTTTTTTACTACTTGGGATTTTATTTTAATTTTCTCTACCTTGTCAATTTCATTGCAATAATCGACTGATATATTTATCAAAAATGCTTTTAACTCATCAACACTTTTTATAAAAAATTCTTTTGATTTATATGTTTCTAATATCATTGCTGCTTTATGAATATCAACATTCATTTCCATTGCATTTATACAACATATAATAATATATCCAAAATAAATCTGTCTCAACTGCTCTATAGTAGTAAGCTTTAATTTCAATAAATAAAAAAAATCTGTTTCCGTGAATTCTTTTTTTATCTCAAAAACATTTCCGCTTCTCATATAATGTAATATAATCTTTTGAAAATCTGCTGCTCTTTTTATAATAAATATATTATCCTTATCGCTGTTTGCTTTTCTGTCATCCTTATTATACTCTTTATAAACTTCAATTTCTTTAGTCAAAATTTCTTCTTTTCTTATATTTTCATTAAACATAAGTTTTATAAATACCAATATATTATCTATAAATCTTGACAATGACATTATCGGACTCTTCTGTGAAATCTTATATAAATGCGGCATATCCTCGCTTATTATCACACTTTCATTGTATCTGCAAAATTCTTTAAATGTCATAGGCATTGAGACGACCGGTCCCAGTAGTATATTTATATTCTTTTCTAACTTTATTATCGCAAAAAAGCAGAAATTTGAATAAAAAAATACCGGCAGATGTTTATCTGATTTCAACTGTTTCAATCTTTCACAACAGCTCCCCATTGTAACAGCCGAACATTCCATTTCTTTTATATGCGGACATCTGTATATATCTCTAGGTGTATTATCGAATACACAAAACGGAATATTAGAGGCACTATAAAAAAGATTAAGATTATCAATGTATTCTTTTAGCATATTTTCACCTTTCTTTATACCAATATCGCTTTCTGTCTTTATTTTACAATGAATGTCCATTTTTTTAAAGACTGTTTATTTATATTTTGGTATAATATTTGTTATAAATCTTTGTGTAAATATAAATAATCATTATTTATATTTGAACAAAGGTTCCGTACAAAAGGAGGAGTATCTTATGTTTAAAAATTTAAAAATGAAAACCGCACTTACAAGTGCAATAACCGTTCTGACTATAATATGTATAGCAATATTATATATATCCACACAGTCGGGAATGACAAAATTAATGAAAAAAAGTGCCCAGGACAGCATGAAAACTTCACTCAATTCACAGACTACGCTTATAAGCGAATATGTTGCCCATCAGGAAGACCTTTTAAAAAAATTCAGTATAAGTCCCGTGATAATCGATTATCTAAAAGACCTTAATAACAAAGATAAACAGCTTAAAGCACAGCAATTTACTGAAAATTATTTTAAAGGACTCGACAACTGGGAAGGTATATACTCAGGCGAATGGAATACTCATGTAGTTACCCACTCAAATCCAAAAGTTGTAGGTATGACTACGCGAAAAGGTGATTCCTTAAAGGCTCTTCAAAATGCCATGAAAAAAAATAACGGACTTTACAACGCAGGTATTATCGTCTCCCCTGCATCACAGAAACTTATACTTTCTATGTACTGCCCTGTCTATGACACAGACGGAAGCACTATTGTAGGCTATGTAGGCGGTGGTCCATATATGGAGAAGCTTGAAAGTCTTTTAAATGAAACAAAAAAAACCGACAAAAAATCTATACAATATTCAATGATAAATGTCTCATCAAAAATGTATATTTTTGATGACGAGGATACCTCTCTTATCACAAAAGAAGCAACAGACAAAGGTATTTTAAATGTTATCAATGACATAGAAAAAAGCAAAAAAAATACTAATGATGCATTTACATACAAAAATTCAAACAATACATCCTATGTAATGTCTTACCAGTATGATAAAGAACATGACTGGGCTGTTATATCAAAAGCAAAAGAAAGCAGTTTATATTCAGATGTCTATAAGACAATGCGCACACTTGCAATATTCTGCATTATATCGTGCATAATGATATCTTCCTTATCATGGTTCTTTATACATATGCATACAAAACCTCTTACTTATGTAACAGACGCATTACTTGAATTAAAAGAACTCAAGATTAAAAAGCACGATAAACTCAAAAAATATATCAATGCAAACAGTGAAGTAGGTCAGATAAGCACGGCACTTAACTCTCTGAGTGATTCATTTGAGGACATTATACAAAAACTCGGTTCATGCTCAGATTCACTTACAGATTCAGCGGTAAAGATGTCAGACTCTTCCGACATTCTTATACAGTGTGTTGATGACAATGCCAATGCAACCGAACAATTTGCCGGACATACTGACCAGATAAATAATACTGTTTCACAGGTTGATGATGGTATCAATGATATTTCAGATGTTGTATCACAAGTAGAAACAAAAATACAGCTTGGTGATGCACAGAGCAGCGAGCTTATGGAAAAAATCAGCCGGATGCGGGATATAACAAACGCTTCACTTGAAACAGCAAATATAAAGATTGACGAAAACAATCATGCAATTCAGGAAGCTATCGTAAATTTGCAATCACTCACGCAGATTGATGATATGGCAAAACAGATTCTTGATATCACAAGCCAGACAAATTTGCTTGCATTAAATGCCTCAATTGAGGCTGCACGTGCCGGCGAAGCAGGACGCGGTTTCAGTATTGTAGCAAACGAAATAGGTAATCTTGCAGAAAGTTCACGCCAGACAGCCACATCCATCCAAAATATATGTAATGAAACAAAAGCACATATCAGTATGGTACAAGACTGTTTTGACAACATTATAAACTTCATGGAGGAAGATATAAAAGCACAATTTAAAGACTTCCTTGATGCAACAAACGAATACAACACATCAATAGGTCAGATAAAGGATATTATCCACGAAATGCACGACTGCTCAGATGAATTTGTTAAAGCCGTTTCAGATATCAAATCACAGATTGACAATGTACAGAATAATCCTGACGGTATTACAATGCACACTGAAGATGTTATTAAAAAAGTGGAACAGACTAAAAAAATCACTGAAGACCTTGCTAATATTGTTCACAAAAATGAAGAAAACGCTTTGGCTATTAAAGATATAATGAACCGTTTTTCACTTTGACCTGAATTTTAGCACACTCTCCACACTTCTTGCATCACAGCCTTCAAAATGATATAATCTTTTTTACAGAACACACATGGCTTTTGCCATGTGTGTTCTATGTTAATAACAATATACTCCCGAAATCTTCTTAACAAAGAATTTCGATAGTACATTACTAAAGAATGGAGGCTCCTTATGAGTGAAAACAAAGAATTTTTAGGTACTGAACCGGTCGGAAAACTTCTCTTAAAACTGGCAGTTCCATCCGTAATATCACAGCTTGTCAATATGCTCTACAATATTGTGGACAGAATTTATATAGGTCATATCCCAAAGACTGGAAGTCTTGCTCTTACGGGACTTGGTGTCTGTATGCCTATCATTATGATAATATCAGCTTTCGCCGCCCTTATCGGTTTCGGCGGTGCTCCGAGAGCTTCTATCTTTATGGGTAAAGGCGAAAATGACTCAGCCGAAAAAACTCTCGGAAACTGTTTTACGACACAGATAATCATTTCAATCATCCTTACTATTGTTCTTCTCTTTGGCAACAGATTTTTCCTTATGGCTTTTGGGGCAAGTGACAACACAATAGACTTTGCAACAAGCTATATGAACATCTATGCACTAGGAACTATCTTTGTGCAGCTAACTCTCGGTATGAACTCTTTCGTGACGGCACAGGGATTTTCAAAAACGGGAATGCTCACCGTCGTTATCGGAGCCGTATGCAATATCATACTCGACCCGGTTTTTATTTTTGTACTCGGTCTTGGTGTAAAAGGTGCCGCCATTGCCACAATCATATCGCAGGGTGTTTCCTGTATATGGGTCATCTCTTTTTTGACAGGCAGAAAAACTTTCCTGAAAATAAAGAAAAAATACCTTATGCCATCGGCTGATGTTATCCTGCCATGTATGGCTCTCGGTGTTTCGACATTTGTTATGCAGGCAAGCGAGAGCGTTATCTCAGTCTGCTTTAACTCATCACTCTTAAAATACGGCGGTGATGTCGCCGTCGGAGCAATGACGATACTCACAAGCGTTATGCAGTTCGCCATGCTTCCACTACAGGGTATCGGTCAGGGAGCACAGCCTATAACAAGCTACAATTACGGTGCCAAAAACACGGACCGTGTCAAAAAGACATTTAAAATCCTCATCACTGTATCACTCAGTTATTCTGTTATTTTCTGGGCATTGATACAATTATTTCCAAGTGTATTTGCAGGCATATTCAGTTCAGATAAAGCACTCGTGACATTTACGGCTGATGCACTTAAAATCTACTGCGGAATGTTATTTATGTTTGGAATACAGATAGCGTGCCAGATGACATTTGTTGCAATAGGCAATGCAATATGCTCGGTTATAGTCGCAGTTGTGAGAAAATTTGTACTTCTCCTGCCGCTTATCTACATAGTTCCGAATTTCGTATCAAATAAAACAAACGGTGTATATATGGCAGAACCGATTGCCGATTTTATTGCGGTATCATTTACCGTAATAATTTTCTCATTCCAGTTTAAAAAGGCACTTAGAAAATTGAAAGAAATTTAAAAATATACTTTGTAAATTGAGTAAAATTTAACACCACCTATCAGTATAGGTGAATTTTTGTCAATTATACCTTTAATTTCATTCAACTTTTGGTACTTTTTTCTATTGACAAATCATCTCTAAAAAACTACCATACTTTAGTAAAAGAAAGAATGAATGGAGGAATCATTATGAGATTATGGAAAAAGGCATTGAGCCTTGTACTTGTATCAGCCATGGCATTTTCTATGTGTGCCTGCGGCGGCAAAAAAGACGAAGGAAGTAAAAAAGCAGACACTTTTAAGATCGGTGGCATCGGACCTACAACAGGTGATGCAGCTATCTATGGAAAAGCCGTACAGAATGGTATTCAGCTTGCAGTAGACGAGATAAACGCTGCCGGCGGCATCAACGGTAAAAAGATTGAATATAAATTCCAGGATGACCAGAACGACACAGAGAAATCCGTAAACGCTTACAACAGCTTAAAAGACTGGGGTATGCAGATGCTTGTCGGAACTGTTACATCAAACCCTTGTACAGCAGTTGTTGAGCAGACACACAATGACAATATGTTCCAGCTCACACCATCAGCAACAGCGGTAGAGTCAATCCAGTATGACAACGCATTCCGTATGTGTTTCTCAGATCCTAACCAGGGTATTGCTTCTGCTGATTATATCGCAGACCACAAACTTGCTTCAAAAATTGCAGTAATCTACAACAGTTCTGATCCTTACTCATCAGGTATCTATCAGAAATTTGCTGCCGAGGCAAAGACAAAAGGACTTGATGTCGTAGCTGCTGAAGCATTTACTGCTGACAGCAAGACAGACTTCTCAGTACAGATTCAGAAAGCTAAGAGTGCCGGTGCAGAAATGGTATTTCTTCCTATATATTATCAGGAGGCATCACTTATCCTCGCACAGGCAAAGAAAGCAAACTTCACACCTAAATATTTCGGATGTGACGGTATGGACGGAATCCTTGCACTTGACGGATTTGACAAGAGCCTTGCAGAAAACCTTATGTTCCTCACACCATTCACACCTGATTCAAAAGATGATAAGACACAGACTTTTGTAAAAGCTTACAAAAAGGCATTTAAAGATACACCTATCCAGTTCGCCGCAGATGCTTATGACTGTATCTACACTATCAAAGCTGCTGCTGAGAAGGCAAAAATCACACCTGATATGAGCATTTCTGATATGTCAGATGCCTTAAAGAAATCTATGACAGAGATTGAACTTAGCTGCCTTACTGCTAAGAGCATCAAATGGTCATCAGACGGTGAGCCTACAAAAGAGCCAACTGTCGTAGTTGTTAAAAACGGTGCTTATGATATAGCTGAGTAAAATATAAATAATGCTGTGGATTGTTATATTGTTATAAATTTTTGTAATCATGTAAAACATATAGTAATTATCCTGTAACAGTTCAGCCTTACATTTATTACATTATCCTTTGCATTATATAATGATTTTGTAGATTTTAAAGTAGTTATATGATATTATGTAAGTCTGTATGAGTTATTAAAAATTCTCATACAGACTTTACTTTTAAAGAAACAGGAGGTAAACCATGAGCTTTATATCGTATTTATTTAACGGATTAAGTCTTGGAAGCGTTTATGCTATCATCGCCCTCGGTTCCACGATGGTATAT
>JBNMLR010000069.1:0-8089 GCA_050874945.1 Butyribacter sp.
ATATTACTATTTAACGGGTAATAAGTTGAAATTAATGATTATAAAGGTGAAGTATTAAGTTGAAACGGTAAAAACTATATAATATAATAAATTAAATAGATGTTTTTTTTAGAAAAATATACTTTTAGCGGATAAATTTAAAATGAAAGTCAGCAGATAAAATTTATTAATAGCCGGTTAATGAACAATTAAAAATTACATAGGAATAATTTAGAGGTGAGGAGGAAAATGATTTTGTTGGATGATTTTATACAAAATTATGCTGTTCATATTATTTTTGTTCTGACAGAGCTACTCCTTGCTGTTGTGATATTCAGGATTTCAGGAAGACTCAGACAAAAATATAAAAAGAGCAGAACATACAAAAACGGCGAAAAGATATACGGTCAGATTATAAGTGAGGGAACAAAGCAGTCACATATACTTATTGATCTTAGAAGTTCAGAGATTATTTTCAGCATGAAAAATTTAAAAGATGTTATAGGAGTTTCGGCTGAGGAGTTTAAAAGTAATCGAAGAAAACTCATAAACATAATGGGAAAAACGATGGCATTTAAACTCAGGGAAATGTATGATAAATGGGGCGGAAGTGAAACTCTGAGATTTGATTTTAAAAGTGAGCTTACAGGCTTGTGGATAAGGCTTGAGGTGAGCAGAGACGAGAATGCCGGATATGAACTTGTGATTTTTTCAAATATAGACAGTGAAAAGCATCAGGAACTTAAACTTATTGAGCAACTGAAAAAAGCGGAGGAGGAAAGTGATTCAAAAACTAAGTTTTTGTCGCGTATGTCACATGAGATAAGAACTCCGATGAACGGTGTTATGGGAATGATAACACTTGCAGGAAAAAATGCGGCAGTAAAAGAAAATGCGGAGGTCAGGAATTATCTTGAAAAGGCTGAAAAATCATCAGAGTACCTGTTGTCACTTATAAATGACATACTTGATATGTCGCGTATCGAGGCAGGAAAAATGGAACTTGTGAGCAATGTTATAGATATTGAGACATTGCGTGAACAGCTTGATGATATGTTTAGAAAGACGCTTGAGGAAAAAGGTGTTGAGTATATAGTAGAGCTTATTGACATTGATACAAGATACATACTGGCTGATGAATTAAGACTTAAGCAGGTTATCATCAATTTTTTGTCAAATGCCGTAAAATTTACAAAAGAGGGCGAAGTGCGTGTTACATTTCGTGAAATGTCTCATGATAATGGCATGACAAACCTTATGATAAGGGTTCACGACACGGGAAAAGGAATGTCACCTGATTTTGTAAACAGGATATTTAAGCCGTTCGACCAGGAAAATGAGAATATCTCAAGAGATTATGGCGGTACGGGACTTGGTATGGCTATTACGGATCAGATAATAAGGCTTATGGGCGGTGAGATAATCGTTGAGAGTATGCCCGGAAAAGGTTCTGATTTCTCGATTTATCTCGAAGTTAAAGCTGCTGACAAAGATATGATAGCAGAAGCAGAAAAATTATCGGTTGACAGCAGAGAAGAACAAATTGATGATGAGGAAATCTCTCTTGAGGGATTAAATATACTGATTGCAGAAGACAATGCCATAAATGCAGAGATTATGTGCAGTATGCTTGAGATGGAGGGGATAAATGTAGTGCTCGCCGGAAACGGCCGCATTGCGGTTGAGAAATTTAAGGAAAGCGAGCCGGGATATTTCGATTTGATACTGATGGATATTCAGATGCCTGAAATGAACGGATATGAAGCGACAAAAGTTATAAGAACGCTTGACAGGGAAGATGCAAAGAGTATTATCATATATGCACTTTCGGCAGATGCCTTTGTGGAGGATAAGAGAAGATCACAGCAGGCAGGAATGAACGACCATATGTCAAAACCGATTGATTTTGTGGAGTTAAAGAAAAAGATAAGACAGCACAAAGCAGCAAAATAATTGATAAAAATCTAAAGTGTTATGAGCAGGCAGCAGAGCGGACTTAAAATATCCGCCTGACTGTTGAAAAACAGATATATCATGGTTATAGATACTGAGAGTAAATTACATGGAAACGGAGGTTTTGCATGAGAGATTTTTTGGATAAATTACGAAAAGTTTTACGGGCGGCGGGAACTAAATATGTTTTAGTTGTGGCTGTAATTTGTGTTGCGGTTGGTTCTATAGTTCAGGTTTACAATGCCGAGAGCAGATTTAAGCCAAAAAATCTGTCGGACAATTCCAAAATCCAGAAAAATCAGATAGTATTTCCAAATAAAAAAAATGACGATAAGAACAAAAGCAAAAATGCCAAGAGCAGAACTTTAAAAAACAATAACGATACGGATAAAAATTCAAATACCGTTGATGATACAAATGTAATGTTTAAAAACAAAACTGCCATTAAAAAGAGCAGGAAAGATTATACAGACTCAAAAGACGGTGAGCAAACGGCAGTCAGCTTAAAGAAAAATGATAAAAACAGCGGTGAAGCTAAGATAAATATCGAAAAAACTGACGGTGAGGATGATAAAAATTCACAAGATGGTGAATCGGATAAAAAGGGTGATGACGGTACTAAAACGGATGATGAAAACGGAAGTGATGACAACGATCAGAACGGTGATGACGGCTCAAAAGGGGGCAGTGATGACAAGACTGTTCCGGCATCTGATCCAAAACCACCGGTAAAAGTAAAAAAAGAGCCGCCTGAATCAAAACCGGAAGTACCTAAGGGGGACAATCTTATTGAAAGCACCTATAAGATTACTGATTTTCCAAAAGATGGTGTAGACGAAAAGGAAGTAAAATTAAAGTTAAGTATCGTTCCTATCATGGATATTGATTACACAAATCATATATATTATGATGCAAAACTTAGTAAGGAAAAACTGCTCAGTGCCGTTTTGGTTTATGTTCTTGATGAAGATAATAATTATAAATACCGTATCAAATCATTTAACGAAAATTTTAAGGTAAGTTCTTTTCCGAAGATAGCAAAAAAAGATTTTAAAGTTACTTTTTCGTTCAGGCAGAATGAAAAGGCAAAGTGGCAGGAGTACGAGTATGAATTTCAGGTAGCTCCATACCAGTTTTTTGTCACAGACCAGAAAGAACAGCTTCTTGATTCGGTCACTCCGGATATGAATATCAGCAAAAACGGAAATATATTTAACCTGCTTCCTTATTATGAGAAGCTGCTCACAAAAAAACAGCAGACGGGATTGAGCAGGGATAAAGGACTCTCAATAGATAAATATATTCCGGGCTGGACTGACGAGGAAGATAATGAAATACCGTCAGATATTTATAAGGCAAACAAAAAAGGCTGGAAAACTTTTTATCCGAAAACTGAGAAAAGTGTTCCGTCAGGATATAAAATGGAAATGAAGTGGTATTTTGATGTTGACAATTTTGACTATGAAGCGAACATTAAATATTTACAGACGTTGACAAAGATACCGGGCAGATTTGGCGTAAATTCAACATTCTCCGTTTTGGACGGTGTTCACTGGGTGGACCTTTCAGGTGTTACTCTGGATAAGATAATACTCTCGGCAAGCACGGCTGTTGTAAGTTCGGACAGCATGGAGATAAAAACAGCGTATGAGGTATCAAATGACAATCCTTATTTTACGGCAAAGAATGGGATTTTGTATGATAAGGATGTCACAAAGATAATTGCAATTCCATCGGGAACGCAGGAATTAACCATTGGAAAAAATATCAAAAGCATATCAATCCCGAAAAAGAACAATATAAACAAGATTGTATTAAAAGATATGGAACCGCCTGAGATAGAACTTGACAAGCTTCAGGGCACGATGATATGGGTGTCAAAAAAATACTATGATGATTATCTGAATGAATGGAAAGACAAGCTGCCTGACAGCGTTTCCGTTTATTGCGAAGAAGATGATGATATGGTGATCAGGAATAATGCTGTATTATCTAAAGATGGGAAAACTCTTTATAGGGTGCTCAGCAGTGTCAAGGGAAATTATGTTGTTCCGGATGGTGTTGAGGTTATAAAAAAGGATGCTCTGATAAACTGTACGATGTTATATCAGGTCATTCTTCCGAAAAGCATAAACAAATTGGAAAAATCAAGTCTTGACGGTGAACAGATAGATAAGATTATATTTTTGGGGGATGTTCCCGAAAAGACGGAAAGTGATTTCATTACAGAGAAAAAAGGCATTGATATATATGTAAGCAGTGGAAAATATGACGATTATTCCAAAACAATGCAGGATTGTAATATTATTGAGAAAAAGTTATCAATAATAAAAAATAAAGGCTACGGTTTTGTAAAGATGGATGATACTACGGAACTGTTGTCGGTGCCGGAAAATCTTGAAGTGTTTGACGGCTCACAGACCGATGTAAAATTTCAGGTTGTCGGTGAGGGAGCGTTTTCAAACGCACAGAATTTATTTGATGTAGAACTGCCGGAGAGTGTTGAGACAGTCAATACATATGCGTTTGCGTACTGCAGCAGGCTTCAGTTTATAGTCGTACACCAGAAAGATAAGATAGACATTGAATACAATGCCTTTGAGAATACAGGCAGGTTAAAGACAGTCTCTTATGACAGTGCACATATAGTGTTTAAAGATGAATATATTCCGTCAGTGCTCAATTTTTGCAAAGTTGAGTCGGAAGTGGAAAACGAAGAAGTTTTTGCAAATGGAAGATTATTAAAATTAAGAGATACCGAGTCATTCTTCGTTGAGGGTGATACAAAAAATGGAAGTTTTGTGTATGCGAAAGCAAAGGATAAAGGTGAAGATGTGTCATATCTCGTATGTGCTTCTGATAATATAAGCGGAAAAGTCAGCTTAAGGAGTGATACGGCAAGTATCTTACAACACGCATTTTTAAATTGTGTTGATGAATTTGAGATAAATTTTGAGGATTATCTGAAATTATTTGAAATAGATAAATTTGCATTTGAGTATTCCGGCGTGAGTGGAGAACTTTCATTGTCTGATAATGTTGTCTTTTTGAGCACTTCGGCATTTAAGGGATGCAGAAATATTACTTCCGTAAACATAGGTGCATCAGTTCAAAAGGTAAATTATGAAGCATTTGCAGAGTGCATAAATCTAAGTAAGGTTGTTTTTGCAAAGGACAGCGGATGTACGGAGATTGCTTCGTCAGCATTTGCATATACGGAAAATCTTACAAGTATGGTTTTTCCTGAGAGTCTTGAGAAGATAAGCAGTAACATTTTTTTGTATGCAGGTATCAAAAGCATTGAATTTACATCGGCAGATGCTCCGGAACTTGTGGAATATGAGGCAGACGGATATTTTACTTTTGGATATAGCATAACCTCTGACTTAAAGATTATTGTTCCGACAGGAAAAGCCGGCAGTTATATGGCTGCATGGGAAGAGAAGTTTAATGGAACTGTATCGGGAAAGACCGGAAAGGAAGTTCTTGAAAAGTATTTCGGGGCAACGGCTACATATATTATAAGAAGAAAGGGAGAACTTAAATAATGGTAATAGAGCAGTCTCAGCATATCATAGATGAAGTAGGCAAAGCATTTAAGGGAAAAGACGAGATAATAAAAAAGGTACTTATGACGATATATGCAAGTGGAAACATTCTGCTTGAAGATGTTCCGGGAGTTGGAAAGACAACATTGGCACTTGCCTTTTCAAAGGCGATAGGTTTTAAGTTTGGCAGAGTTCAGTTTACAACTGACACGATGCCGTCAGATATTACGGGTTTTACCATGTATAATCGTCAAAAAGAGGAGTTTGAATATCATCCGGGAGCTGCGGACTGTAATTTTCTTCTTGCGGATGAGCTTAACCGAACCTCTCCAAAAACGCAGTCGGCACTGCTTGAAGCAATGGAGGAAAAAAGTGTAACGGTTGACGGTGTAACACACAGTCTGCCAAATCCGTTTATATGTATAGCAACCGAAAATATATATGGCTCGGCGGGAACGCAGCCGTTACCGGAATCACAGGTTGACAGATTTATGCTGAGCCTTTCTATCGGATACCCGTCGCATGACATACAGAAAGAGCTGATACGGGCAAGAAGATACAACAACCCGTTGGAGGACATAAATGCGGTGAGTTCTGTTGAGAGTATAAAGGAAGTTCAGGATTATCTTCTGACAATTCATATAAGCGATGAGGTGCTTGACTATATCGTAAGCCTGTGTGAGGACACGAGAGATTTTATGTATATTGAGCATGGGGTAAGTCCGAGAGCGGTTCTTGCACTCACGAGAATGGCACAGGCGGGAGCAGTTCTTGACGGCCGTTCATATGTAATACCTGAGGATGTGCAATATATATTTAAAGATGTATGTTCGCACAGGCTCGAACTGAGTATGCAGGCACAGGTAGATGGTCTTACGGCAAAAGATGTTCTTCAACTGATACTTGATAAAAGAAAACCCGTTATTGACAAAAAGGGAGATTAACATATGAAAGTGACACGCAGGGTTTACATATCGGTTCTTTTATGGTTTTTAGTCTCATTTCTGGTGTCTGATAAATGGTATTTTGCATTTATATTTTTGTTGGGAGTGATATATCCGATAATATCAGTTATTTTGCTAAATCGGGATATAAAGGTACTGAGCATAAAAAATAAATTAAAATCAGGCATTGAAAAAGAACAGGATATTCCTATGCCGTTGACGGTGTGCATAAAAAAGACAGGACCGGTACTTGCTGTTGGTATGACAGAGATGCAGATAAAATGGTTAAATTTAATGACCGGAGAAAAAATGGAGCAGGTTATAAGATTTTTTCCGAACAGTAAATATAATGAATGGAAGATACCGATAAACACATTATGTTGTGGAAAAATTCAGATTTTGGAGGAAAAAGTTTACCTGTATGATATTTTTGGAATTTTAAGAAAAGAAGCTGTATCATTTGAAAATTTATATACGATGGTTTATCCTCATGCACTTCCGTTGAAAATAAAACTTCCAAAGATAGAAAACGGTGACATAAACAGAGACAGTGAACAGACATTAAAAAAAGGCAATGATATGACTGAGATATACGATTTCAGAAAATATCAGCCGGGTGACAGATTAAGTTCGATACATTGGAAGCTTTCAGGCAAATTTGATGACCTTATCGTCAGACAGGCAGGAGAGACTATACACACGGATATTCTTGTCATGGTCGACATGAGTAAGGATATATTGAATAAAACGGACGGTGACAGGATATTTAATCTCACTGCATCGGTTGTAAGCTGTCTGTGTTCCAAATTAAATGATATGAATGTTAATTTTATGATGTCATATATGTCCGGAAAAAAGATAATGATGGAACAGATATTATTAAAAAAGGATATAATCCGGTTTATGGAAAAGTGGCTTGCATCTCCGAGTCTTGATAATGACTCAGAAATAATAAAATATTTTAATCTGAGTGAAGATAAAAAAAGGTTTTCAAATATAATCTATATAACAGGCACGAAAGTGTCAGACAGAGTATATGATATGGCAGACAGTGCGGTTGTTCATGCGGTATGTGTGACCTCTGAGGGGGAGCGTATAGGAGAAGTAAAGAGGGAAAATTGTCGTGTTACCGAAATTCCTTTTAATGTATTAGAACAAAAAGATGTATATCTTGTGTTATAGTTAAAGGATTTTGTTTAGGAAATGGCGGAATATATGAAAAAACAAGAGGAAAATACAATAATATTTATAAAAGCAGATGAAGAAAAGAATATCAGCAAAGATAAATTACTTATAACATGGTTTTTGTTGTCTACCGTATATATATCAGGAATTTTATGGCTTTTGTGCAGTCTTGCGATGGTGGGAAAAGGAAACGGTTTAAAAATTCAGGGCTTGCTGATTGCTTTATGTCTGGTGGCATTTATATTTTTACAGATTTATAAAGACAAAGAAAAATATCTTCCGTTTTTTTATCTTGCGGCAGCTTTTTTTGTATTTATCATAAGTGGAGCAGATAAGATGCGTATCAGTTTTTTTAATATGCTCAACTATGCCATAGGCTGGTGGAATACGGCGCGTGACGATGGTGTCATAATGTTTTCGGTTGAAAAAGCAGATACGGACGGGATAATAAAACTGATAATAATGGTATCATTTATTATG
>JBNMLR010000070.1:0-8016 GCA_050874945.1 Butyribacter sp.
AGTACTAAGTCAGCAAAATACGCTGACTAAGGGCTGACGGTGACAGAGTACCTGCTAATACTATTTGTTATATCCTCACAATTTAATAACGGATTTTGATAGTTTCGCAAATGCTTAAGTTTTAGCTTGTTTCTGTGCATTGAATTATTTTAGTAGTCGAATTATTTTAGTAATTGAATTGTTTTAGGATATGTTGTTTTAGGGGAGGTTTTTCTGGTTAATGTTGAGGTGGAAATCAAAAAGTCATTGGGTTTCCGGTTACATCGCGTGACACCCACATTGACATTCCGGGACCGTGGTTTCCGAATGGTCTTGTGTGGAAACCGAATTTTTCATAAAAACTTTCACGATGGTAGGCTGCCATAAGGCTTACCATCACGGTTTCCCCTGCCACTACATCTTTCTGGATGTAGTCAAGTTCACGGCGTATGAGTTCCGTGCCGATGTGATGTCCCTGATAGTCAGGGTGCACGATTACATCTGTTATGAAATATGTATAGCCGCCGTCACTTACAATGCGTGCCATACCGACAGGTTTGTCGTCACAGACTGCCACACAGAGATAAAATGAGTTTTTAAGGGCGATTGCTGCCCTTTTTTCGGTTACATTTATCCAGTTTACTGATTTTCTGAGTGCGTTATAATCTTCAACGCTTATATTGTTTACATATGTTATCTTGGCTTCTTTGTTCATAATGTTTATTATCCTTTTTTGTTTATTGACACTCTTTAAAAGTAATATTTTATGTTTTCTTATATATTCTACCACAAGTATAATGGTTTGGGTTAGTCTTTTTATGGTAGAATAGCCTTTCATTCCCTAAAATCATAAAGAGGTAATATTTTTAGATACAGTTGAATAAAATATTATTGCATATGAATTACACATCGTCTAGGGCAATTTATACCCTGATAATAAAATTAGACATTTGCGAAACTATCTTTATCTTTGATTAAATTGTGAAAGTATAACAAATAATGTTAGTCGGCATTTTTGTCGTCGTCAGCACTTTGTACTCTAAATGAATGCAATTTTCAATGGAAAAATAATATATGCTTGCATACACTTATTTTTTTTGAAAATTATATGAGTGAAACGAACAGCGAGAAAATTTTATTTTCGAGCTGTAGCATTCATTTTTTCATCAGTTACGAGTGACAGGTAGCGAGAGCGTGCCGACGGTATTATTTGTTATAATCTCACAATTAACACAACATATAATTAGTTTCGCAATCATCTATGATAATAAAATAAATTTAAGGAGATTTCTATGGAACTTAAAACCTCACAGATAACTTCAAATCAGATAGTTTGTCACAGTGATACACAGATTACTTTGGAAAATGATATGAATGTTCCTGACAGCAGACCCGATATAGACAAGATAATTAAAATAGAGGGAAATATTTCATCTAATTCGGTTGTGGCACTTGACGGCAGGGCAGGCATAAAAGGAACTCTTGATTATTTTGTTTTATATACGAGCAGTGACGATATTGTTCCGGTACATAATCTTTCTGGAAGTATAAGTTTTGATGAGTCGGTAGGGCTTGATGAGGTTTCGGAGGGAGATGATATAGATTGTCATTTTGAGATTGATGACTGTCAGGCAAACCTTATAAATTCAAGAAAACTGAGCATAAATGCAATTATAGGGATACATTGCTGCAAACCTGTGAGTGATAATTATGAGGCGGTGTCATCGCTTTCGGACTCTGAGGATATTGGAATGACGGAGTCGGAGGGATTATATTCAAAATTAAAGAATATAACATATACCCATCTTGTTATCAGCAAGAACGATATACACCGCATTTATGAGGAGATAAATCTGCCGAAAGCAAAACCTAATATTGATTCGATATTGTATTACAATATAAGACCGCTTAACATCCAGACAAAAGTTGTCGAGGATGGCGTAAGACTTATGGGGGATTTGAATATTTTTGTTTTATATACTCCTGAAAATGAGGAGCGGAGTCTTGAATATTTTGAGACTGAGGCGGCTTTTGACGAGATTATAAACTGTAATAACTGCAATGAGGATATGATACCTGATATTGATGTGAGTGTCGGCAGCAGGGAACTTTCTGCAAAGCCTGATGAGGACGGGGAAAACAGGATAATAAGTTTTGAGCTGACACTTAAATTGCAAATGAAGTTTTATGAAAATAAAGAAGCGGAGATACTTGACGATGCTTACTCGACTGCAATGGAGCTTGAACCTGTGAGAAAGACTATGTCACTCAACAGGCTTATCATGAAAAATCAGAGTGTTTTGAGACTTTCGGAGCAGTTTAATATAGACAATCAGGATAAAATACTTCAGATATGCAATACAACGGGAAAGATAACGATTGATGAACAGCAGGTTGTAAAGGATGGAATACAGCTTGACGGTGTGATGCAGCTTGATGTTCTGTATATGACGGAAAATGATTCAAATCCTTTATCTATCGAGAAGGTGGTATTGCCGTTTCGTCATGTTATCGAGATTGATGGTCTTAGCCCTGAATGTTACTATGAATTGCAATTTGAGATAAACAATATAAGTGTTATGATGCTTGACAGTTCGGAAATCGAGGTCAAGGCAAACATAACATTATGTGCCATTGCTTTTTCAAATTTTGAGGAGGATTACATTTTTGATGTAAATGTTGAACCTCTCGATTTTGAGCGGCTTCATAAACTGCCCGGAATAGTCGGTTATTATGCGATAAAAGATACACCGGTGTGGGACATTGCGAAAAAATACCGCACGACCGTTGAGAGCATCAGCCAGTTAAATGATTTAAGCGGTGATATAGTCCACAAAGGAGAAAAACTACTCCTGTTAAAAATGGTTGAGGGCATTTGATTTGCGGTATTCCATAGGTGTGCAGCCGAATTTTTTCAAAAATATCTTTGAAAAATAGCTTAAATGGTTGAAACCGCAGGAAGTTGCAATGGAAGTGATGCTGTAGGATGTTGTCTTAAGCAGTGTGCAGCTCAGTTCCATGCGGTACGCATTGAGATAAGCAATAGGAGACTCGTGCATATAAGTTTTAAAAATCTGACAGCATTTGCTGCGGCTTATATTTCCGGCTGCAGCAATGTCGTCAAGTTCTATATTTTCATAATAATGAGAAGTTATGTATGTTATCATTTCTTTCTGAAGATGTATATCAGGGTTTTGAGCCGTAGGATTGATATACAGTTTTTCGTCTGAATTTTTATAAATTTCATTCCATATAAGGTAGAATTTTCCGACAACTTCATAATCAAACATATTTCCGGACTGATATTCATTATAAAAATCTTCAATAAATTTTGCAGGAAAATCATTTTTAGTGGATTTTTTTGCAGGAAAATACCAATATTCAATGGCAGATGTGCTGATTATCGGCTGGACATATTTCTGGTACATAAAAATATTTGACTTTAAGAGGTCAGGGTGGAACAGCATACAGGTAAAAATACATTCATTGTCATTATGCGAATAGCCAAAATGCATCTGATGTGAATTGACGATTATCGTATCGCCTTTACGCAGATGGAGTGTTTTCCCATTTATGTCGTAAATCATCTCTCCGCCAAAAATATGTATTAACTCTATATCATCGTGCCAGTGGCATAGGGCACGCATATCGGTAAAATTTGAAAGTTTTCGTGTCTGTATCGTATAAGGAATTTCAGGCGAGTCATATTGAATTATCTCGGCTGCATTTTGTAATATATTTATGTCTATCATGTGCTTAAAACCTTTCTCATGTATTGATTTTGAAAATGCGATTGCAAATATCTTCCTGACAGTCATTTGCTTTAAATGACAATCAATTAATTATCTCCTTGAACTTTAAAATCTCGCACTATATTTTAACATAAATGTACGAATGTTACAATTTTGAAAAATAAAGTGATAGTTTATTTTTTCGTCAAATGATATGCTTTATCTGAAAAGACGGTATCTGTATTTTCAGGTATTGTGATTAAGAGCAATAGCGGATTGCGAATATCCGCTTGACAGAAAGGACGATGAATGAGTATGAAAAAAAGTATTATTCAGAAAAGTTGTGTGCTTCTTGTAATATTTGCTCTCGTTTTATCGGGCAGCAAAATCTCTAATATTGCATCGGCGGCAGCTAAGACAAAGACACCTTCGATAAGTGCAAAGAGTGTCAGCATTAAAGCAGGAAAGAGCAAAAAAGTTACTGTTAAAAATAAACCTGCTAAATCTACCGTAAAGTGGAGTACGAAAAATAAAAAGATAGCAACTGTAAGTAATGGAACTATCAAAGGTGTAAAAGCCGGAAAAACAACAGTTGTATGTAAGGTGACTTATAAAAATAACAAAAAGAAAAAAGTTACAAAAAACTTTAATATAAAAGTTACCGTAACGGCAGCTAAGACAACTACAACTGATACATCAGGAAAAGACCCATCAATCCTTACGGACGAGCATGAGTCTAAGAATGGTATTACAACAAGAGATAACGGTCAGATGCGTAAAGATGTAAGCTCCTTAGACCTTATCAATAAGTATATGGGTCCCGGCTGGAATCTTGGTAACCAGATGGAACAGTCAAACTGTTTTGGAAACTGGAAAACAGTAAAAGAATGTGAGACAAGTGCAGGAAACCCTGTAGCAACACAGAAAACATTTGACGGATTAAAGAGCTATGGAATAAATACGGTTCGTGTACCTGTTGCATGGTCAAACTTTATGTCAACAGACGGAAAATATACTATCAATGAAAGTTTATTTAACCGTGTTGAGGAAATTATCAATTATGCGTTAAATGACAATATGTATGTTATCATCAACATCCATTGGGATGGCGGCTGGTGGGGAAGGTTCGGTGCAGAACCTTTAGATGCAGCCGAGACACCTATCCGTGATGAGGCATGGAAGAAATATGAAGCTATCTGGACACAGATTGCAGACAGATTCAGCGAATACTCAGACCACCTTATTTTTGAGGGTGCGAACGAGGAGCTCAGCGGACGTTTAAATGACGATTATAATCATCCTGAAAAAGGTCAGTCAAACCAGACAGGTGTACTTCCAAAAGACGCTGATGACATTTATAAACTTGTAAATCAGATTAATCAGAAATTTGTTGACATTGTAAGAAAATCAGGCGGAAATAACAAGTATAGACATCTTCTTATTCCTGGAACAGGTAATGAGTCATGTGTTATCGGTGGATATGCCGGTGACACTTACCAGACAGACGGAACAATGGATGCACGTTACAAAATGCCGACTGATATAGACGAAAACGGTGTTTCAAAACTCAGCGTATCAGTACATTATTATGACCCTACAGATTATGGTATTTCTGCAACATCAACAACCTCATGGGGCTACAGAGATTCATGGGGAACAGATGAAGATTACAAATACATGGAAAATCTCATGGGAAGATTAAGAGCATTTACCGACAAAGGATACGGAGTTATCATCGGTGAGTGCGGTTGTGTAAAAGGTTATAAAGACAATGTAATTGATTATCTTACGGCATTATACAAGAATGCAAAAGATATAGGCTGTTGTGCAGTTCTCTGGGATGAAGGTCATTATTTTGACAGAGCAAAAGGATATTTTGCTTACGGTGATGTAGGAGAGTTCTTTGCAAAACTTACAAATTCTACACCGACTATTCCGGACGGTGCAAAACTTACAAACACGGGAATTTCGGTAATTCCAACTCCTGAAAACACAAATCCAAAGGTTGTTTACACATGGACAGGCGAGTTTATGCGTCACACAGGAGATTCAGAAGCAACTGCAATCAAGGCTGAGCGTGGTGATGTATTTGATTCAAAATATCATGGTATCGGATATACAACAAGTGTCACGGATGCAAATGGAAACGCAACAGATGAACTTAAGGTAGAGATAAACGAGGAATTCTGGAACATACATTTCACAACGGATTGGAGCAAGTTTAAAGAGCCTTGCATCAGAGTATATCCTATGGATAATGAGGCAAGCAGCAAATCAGACCTTCAGGTTGGATATATGGAAACATCAAGCAGTGCAGCAAAATTTGATGTTGATTACGACCAGAATACAGGTTCATGGTGGCCCGGTAAATATATCAAACTTGACACTGAGAATTTAAAAGAATATCCGTGGATGTGGATAACAACAAATACATATACAGGATGCTCATATGTAAAGATTGAAGTTTGCGACGGAGCATATAATGCGGACGGAACGGAGTTTGTTTCGACTGCAACAAAATAAGTATAGGAAGCCATATTATTTGATTGCATAAATAGTGTGTATAGTGTAAAATAAATGCAGAAGCGAGTTAGATTTTGAAATGAATTTAGCCCTGCTTCTGTATTTTTGTGGTTATTTTTCATTCACAGGTCTGGTATGGAATGTCAGGTGTGTTAATGATTAAGTAACTTTTGTGTCCTGAAAGGAGGATTTATGCGTATGAAATATGACATTATTATAGTTGGTGCAGGTCCCGGAGGAATTTTTGCATCTTATGAGTTGGTTAAGAAAAATCCTGAGGTTAAAGTTGCCGTATTTGAGACAGGTCATTCGCTTGAAAAGAGAGTCTGCCCTATTGACGGTGATAAGATAAAAAGCTGTATAAATTGTAAAAGCTGCTCTATAATGAACGGTTTCGGCGGAGCAGGAGCTTTTTCGGACGGTAAATATAATATAACAAATCAGTTTGGCGGTACATTATATGAATATATAGGAAAAAATAAGGCTCTTGACCTTATGTATTATGTTGATGAGTTAAATCTTAAACATGGCGGCGAGGGAACAAAACTTTATTCCACAGCCAATACAGAGATAAAAAAACTTTGTGTGCAGAACGGACTTCATCTTCTTGATGCATCAGTCCGCCATCTTGGAACAGATAAGAATTATGTTGTTCTCGAAAATCTTTATGCAGAGCTTAAAGACAAAGTGGATTTCTATTTTGACACTCCTGTAGACAGTGTTTTACAAAGTGGTGATGGTTATATTGTAAAGACTGCAAAAGGTGATTATGAGTGTGATAAATGTATCATATCAGCGGGAAGAAGCGGAAGTAAATGGATGGAAAAAGTCTGTTCAGAGCTTAATATTCCGACAAAATCAAACCGTGTGGATATTGGTGTCAGAGTTGAACTTCCTGCGGAAGTATTTTCACATCTCACGGATGAACTTTACGAGAGCAAGATAGTTTACAGAACAGCTAAATTTGAGGACCTTGTACGCACATTCTGTATGAATCCTCATGGTGTTGTCGTAAATGAAAATACAAACGGAATAGTTACGGTAAACGGTCACAGCTACGAAGATCCAAGCAAACATACTGAGAATACAAACTTTGCACTCCTCGTTGCAAAACATTTCTCAGAGCCGTTCAGAGATAGTAACGGATATGGAGAGAGCATCGCTAAACTTTCAAATATGCTCGGCGGTGGTGTCTTAGTACAGAGATTTGGTGACCTTATAAGAGGAAGACGAAGCAATGCAACTCGTATAGCTGAGGGATTTGTGACACCTACGCTTTCGGCAACTCCGGGTGACTTAAGCCTTGTAATGCCAAAGAGAATACTTGACGGTATTATAGAAATGATATATGCACTTGATAAGATAGCACCGGGAACAGCAAACGACGATACACTTCTTTATGGTGTTGAAGTCAAGTTCTACAACATGGAAGTTGAGATAAATGAAAATCTTGAAACCCCGCTTAAGGGACTTTATGTTATCGGTGACTGCAGCGGTGTAACACATTCACTGTCACACGCATCGGCAAGTGGTGTTCATGTTGCGAGAGCTATTGCAGGGGAAAATAAATAAGCAACAAAAATGAAATGAGGAATAAAGATGGCAGAAAATTATTCATTTTTTTCAAATAAGAAATGCGAGTATTTTCCATGCCACAAAGTATCAGATGAAATAGCAGAAAAGGACTTTAATTGCCTTTTCTGCTATTGTCCTTTATATCTTAAAGAAAGGTGTCTGGGAAATCCTGTTTACTTTGTGACGGCAAATGGAGAAAAGATAAAAG
>JBNMLR010000071.1:0-8014 GCA_050874945.1 Butyribacter sp.
GGATTTATCTTCTCGGATACCCATTTTTACTTTTATACGATTTTGGTTCTGCTATTCTCCGTGCCCGTGGTGACAGCAGATTTCCGTTTATTGCACTCGCCATCTCCGGAATTATAAATTTACTTTTAAATATGCTGTTAGTAATTATATTTCATTTAGGAGTTTCAGGAGTTGCGATTGCAACAGATATTTCCACATTTTTCTCCGCAATAATGGTACTTTGTTATCTGAAAAAAGATACTGCATTTTTTCAATTATCATTTAAAAACTTACATATAAATTATAAGTATATTATAAAGATAATGAAAATCGGAGTACCCTCGGCAGTTCAGGGTGCAGTGTTTTGTTTTGCAAATATCTTTGTGCAGGCATCCGTAAACAGTTTCGGTGCTGTTGCAACGGCTGGAAGTACGATTGCCATGAATTTTGAATATTTTGCATATTATGTAATCACCTCATTCGGACAGACAGCGACAACATTTACAAGCCAGAATTATGCCGCCAGACAGAAAAAAAGATGCAGACATATACTGTGGCTGTGCATATTATTTTCAACCATTGCAAGCCTGCTTATAATAGAACCTATTGTACTATTTCATGATGATTTTTCCGGACTTTTTTCAACAGATACGGCAGTTATACAAAATGCCGGAATAAGAATATTATGTATTTTATTTTTTGAACCGGTATGCGGACTTTATGAAATTCCAGCCGGTGTTTTGAGAGGAACCGGACATTCACTGCTGCCCGCCGTTATAACAATTATAGGCACCTGTGCATTCCGCATTATCTGGATTTTCACATTTTTCAATGAGCACCACCGCCTTGAAATTCTTTATATTGCATTTCCAATTTCTTGGGGGATAACCATTACGCTTATGCTGTTAAGTTTTATTATTGTAAATTCAATTAAAAAATAATCCTTTTGATTGTTTAAACTATAACGATATTTTATACAATTCAATCAAAAAATACATAAATTTTATTCACCCATACCAGCATCAATCCACGGTTCATTCTTCTCTCTCATAGCGTATATCTTTTCAAGCCATGATATGACAGCCTGTTTTTTTTGCACAAACGGTTCTCTGTGACTGAGAAGAACATACTGAGCCGCCATCTTTTTTAATATATCAATCTGCTGTTTCAAAATCCCGGCATTATAGACAGTCTTATCACCCTTATGAGCCGCATACAACGCATCGCCAAGCAGACAATATTTATCATTAACCAAAAGAGCAAGAGAACCCTTAGCATGGCTTGACGGCATCTGAAAAATACTAAGTTTTATGTCAGTCTCATCAACATCTATCTCACTCTCAACAATCTCCCCGATATGTGTATATTTGTATGTGTTTTTTCCCTGATACAGACTCTCCCACTCTATATATTGCACATTTGCAATATGGTCGGGATGAAAATGTGACAAAAGAATCTTAATCTTCTTTCCTTTTTGCTTTGAAATCTCCGCAAGCATTTTAGGAATATTTTCATGACTTCCAACATCATAAACCCACAAATATTTACCGCCCTCAATCACGGACACATTAGCAGAAAGCGGTCTTAAAGTCGGCGTAATATAAGAAAAATAATCCGTAACACACTTCCATGTCGGAAACTGTTTATTATTATTGCTATTATCAACATCCTGAACCTGTTTAATCTCTATGTTGTTTTCTCTCATATCTGCTGCCAAAATAATGTCCTCTCTACTTCTTCCATATATATAACAACTAATAACCTTTTTATCCGTTCAAATCTAACATCATTGTAGCATCTTGCATATATAATTGCAACACACCAAAAAATAGCCGTAAATAGGGATTATTATTTTGACCGAAGTGCGTTAGAACACCGTTAGTACTTAAGGTGCGTATTATGCACCTTTATGTACTACTACGGTGTTCTCCGAGCGAAAGCATCACTTAGTTTGAAAATAATCCTTATTTACGGCGTCCGTTTCTGCATCACTTAAATTAAATAACAATCCCTATTTACGGCATCCGTTTGCCATATCAAAAAAATCTACAATTCCTCATCCATCTTAAGCAATGTATTTAAAAGCACATTTGCTCCTTTTAAACAATTCTCAGGTGTGGAATATTCAAGTTCGCAATGACTGTGTCCCTCCACACTAGGCACAAATATCATTGTCGTTGGTATAACATCGCACATATACTGTGCGTCATGTCCTGCACCGCTGTACATTTTTTTGTATGTATAGCCGAGTTCTTTTACGCTGTCCTCGACAAATCCGACAAGTTTTTTATCAAAATATACAGTATCTCTTGCCCATGCTTCTTTTTTTTCGACAGTGCATTTTTCTAATGACTCAGGCAGATTTTTTATTACTTCGACCACCTGCTCCATGACTTTCGGGTCTTTATGCCTTGAATCAAGTGTCATTTTCACCTCATCAGGTATTATCGTGTGAATGTTTGGATGTGCCGATATCTTTCCTGTCGTATAGACGAGTTCTTCGTCGAGCTTATCAAGATTTTCATGCAGATAATCTATGACTTTTGCACAGGCATACAGTGCATCTTTTCTGTATTTCATAGGAAATGTTCCCGCATGGTCTGCCTGTCCACGCATTGTAAATTCATAATTCACCATGCCGCACACGCCCTCGACTATTCCGACCTCTTTATTTTCTGCATCAAGCACCGGTCCCTGCTCGGCATGAAGTTCCACAAGTCCTGCCGTCTTTTCAGGATTCATCCTGTTTTCTTCACTGCCCTTATATCCGCTTTTTTCGAGTGCATCTTTAAAATAATATCCCGGAATATCTTTAGCTTCACTGTTAAGCATATCTTCCTTTTTAAATTTACCACACAAAACTCCTGAGGACATCATCGCAGGCTCAAATCTTGCACCCTCCTCGTTTGTCCAGACAACAACCGTTATCGGATGACGATGCGGTATCTTATCGGTGACTATTGTTTCAACTGCCTCCATCGCACTTAAAACACCAAGCACACCGTCATAATTTCCGCCCTGTCTTACCGAATCAAGATGCGAACCGCTGAGTATAGCAGGAAGATTTTCACTTCCCGGAACAGTGGCATATATATTTGCCATATCATCGGTCACGATAGTGGCTCCAAGTTTTTTTAATCTCTTACAAAACTCCTCCCTTGCCGCCAAAGCCTCAGCCGACAGCGAAAGCCTTGTAATACCGCCATTACCTGTATCACCAAACTTGCTAAAAGTTTTAATTTTCTCACTCAGTCTGTCTAAATCACATTTATACATCAAACCAGCCTCCCTCATCTAAATTTACACACTCATATACTTCTTACTAAGCTCATCCGTAAGCTCGTCCATCTGCCCCTGTGCCACGATGGAACCTTTCTGCATAATCAAAAATCTGTCACCAAGTTTTCTCGCAAATCTCAGGTTCTGCTCGACCACTATTATCGGAACTTTCTTTTCCTTGTGATACCTCGTAAGTATATCCGCTATATCCGACACTATATTAGGCTGTATTCCCTCAGTCGGTTCATCAAGTATCAATATCTTTGGGTCACTCATTAATGCCCTTGCGATTGCAAGCTGCTGCTGTTGGCCTCCCGATAATACGCCGCCTTTTCTCTTTAAATGCTGTGTAAGTACCGGAAAATATTCAAATATTTCCTCGACTTTTTGGGCATAATCCACTTTGTGTGCCAATGCCCCAAGTTCAAGATTTTCCTGCACCGTAAGCTGCGGTATTATCTCCCTGCCCTGTGGAACATAGGCTATTCCTTTTCTTGAACGCTCATACGGTTTTAGTTTTGTCACTTTATCCGAATTAAGACTTATATCTCCCGTTTTTGCCGGAAGAAGTCCTATTATGCTCTTTAATAATGTTGTCTTTCCGACACCGTTTCTTCCAAGCAAAATAAGTTTCTCGTCATCTTTTATCTCAAATGATACATTATAAACAACCTGACTTTTTCCATAACTCACCGATACATCATCTACTTTTAACATAGCAAGCCTCCTTAATCAGTTTTCAGATATACACGCACAACCTCAGGATTTGAAGTTATGTCATCATAACTTCCCTCGGCAAGTATCTCGCCCTGGCTGAGTACCGTTATCTTCTCTGAAATCTGTTTTACAAAATCAATATCATGTTCTACCACGATTAATGTTTTATCTTTCATTACATTTAAGATAAGTTCACCTGTCTTGTATGTTTCATCCGCCGTCATTCCTGCGGTAGGCTCATCAAGTGTTATTATCTCCGGATTTTGAGCAAGAACCATTCCTATTTCAAGCCATTGTCTCTGTCCGTGTGAAAGATAGTTTGGAAGTATTTCTTTTTCGTCTTTTAGATTTATCTGTTCCAGAATTTCGTCTATTTTTTCCTGAATGTTCTTTTTTCTTCGATATGTAAATGTCTTTAATAAACTGCTGTAACCTGAAAGTGCAACCTCTACATTTTCCTCGACCGTCATATAATCAAATATGTTAGGTCCCTGAAATTTTCGTCCGACTTTAAATTTATCCGAAATCTCATACGCATCTTTGCCTGCTATATTTTCGCCATTCAAAAGTATGCTTCCATATGTAGGCTTTGTTTTTCCGGTTATCATATCTATTATGGTGGTCTTTCCCGCACCGTTTGGTCCGATAAGCGTTCTGAGTTCGCCCTTTTCAATCGTCATGTTCACTTCATTGACAGCACGAAAACCGCTGAATTCAACCGTCAGATTTTTTAATTCAAGATAGCCCATATAGTCACCTCTTTCTACGCTTTCTTTTTGGTTCTGCGATTATACTGGATATTTTTTAATGTTCCTATAACACCGTTTGGCAGGAACAATACAACTACTATCAAAATCGCACCGAGTACAAGCTGCCATATCTCTCCAAAGCTGCTTGACAATTTGCTCTGTAAGAAACTTACAAACAATGCACCTATCATCGCTCCTGAGAGATTTCCCCTGCCGCCCACGGCAAGCCATACAAGCATCATTGTTGAAAATGTGACACCCGCACTTTCTATTGAGATAAAGGATGTCATCGGTACATAGAGCATACCTGCATATCCTGCTATCGCACCCGCAATGGCAAATAATGTCATCTTAAACACTGCCGGATTGTAACCTAAGAAACGAAGTCTTGCTTCATTATCCCTCACCGATTTGATTACTTTTCCAAATCGTGATTCAGTAAGCCATAAACACAAAATATAAATAACAACGAGTGATATAAATGCTATGTAATACCACTGCACTATACTTACCGGCTGTCCGCCTATCGTAATCTTATTGAGTCCTGAAGCAATTCCGTTGACACCGCTTGAACCTCCCGTATAAGACTGGTTTGTTGTTATAAAGAGTTCAAACAATCCCGCAAATGCAAGTGTTATAACATTGTAAAATACACCTTTTATCTTGCTCGTGAAAATAAAATAGCCAAGTACAAGTGCAACAAGTGCCGGAATTAAAACTCCGAGTATTATCGCAACAGGAATGCTTTTAAGCGGTGTATATATTACCGGAAGTTTTCCAAGACTGCTCATAAATGCCGGAAGTCCGTCCTGACAGGCAAGTGAAATTCCGACGATATAGCCGCCCATTCCAAAAAATACCGCAAAACCGAGATTCATCAGACCGCCGTATCCCCAGAGGATGTCGAGTGCGAGAGCAGCAATCATATATGTTATAAATTTTCCTAAAATCTGTGTACTGTATAAATTTGCCACAAACGGTACAAATGCTAGTGCAATTATCACTATAACTGCAAGATATTTGTCGATGGTAGCGTTCTTTAATCTTTCTTTCATGTTACTGCCTCCTTTCCTATCTCTTATCCTTTGCTGAGAACAATCCCTGTGGCTTAAATCTGATAACAACTATTATCACGACAAATATAAGAAGTTTTGCCGTGACAAGGCTCATAAAACTTGCCATTACCGAAACTGCTTCCTGAATGACTACCGAGCCAAACAGTGAACCCACTATAGAATTTAATCCACCAAGTATAACAACTAAGAAGCTGTCAACGATATAGTCAGTTCCCATTCCGGGTGATACACTTGAAACAGGAGCAAGAAGTATTCCTGCAAGTCCTGCGAGTGCACATCCGTATCCGAAGGTTATCTTATCGATAATACCTGAATTTACACCGAGACACTGTGTCATGCGTCTGTTCTGTGTGATGGCTCTAAGCTGCATTCCATAAGATGTTTTATAAAATAATCCGAGTGTCACAAAAAGAACTACAAATGCCATCAGTATAAGAAATATATCGTAATATGGTATCGTCACACCTCCAAGATGCAGACTTCCTTTTATCGGCATTGCAAGATTTTGGTTTTCAGGTCCGAATATCATTCTAACTATCTGCTGTATGATATATGTAAGTGCAAAGGTCACAAGCAATGTCTCCGCAACCTTGCCATAAATCTTTCTTATCAGAAAATGTTCTATCAATGCTCCTATAAGTCCTGTTGCAATGACGGTCAGGATAACCGCCACCGCAAAAGGAAGATGGAGACTGTTCACAAATACACATCCAAAGTATGCACCGAGCATTATCATCTCTCCATGAGCCATATTTACAACATCGAGCATACCGAATGTAATAACAAGCCCTATGGCAACGAGAAATAATTCCGCCGAGCCGCTTATACCATTAATTATCTGAGAGACAACTAACTCCATATACATTCCTCCTAGTCATCATTTTTTTACATCTGCAAAACCGTCCTTATAAAGTCAGACGGATATTCTAAGTCCGTAATCAGGTATCTGCGAAACTACCATAAATTGCGATTAAATTGTGCCATTAACACAATATATAATTAGTTTCGCAATTATCTGTTTAGTCCGTAACCGGTTCTACAAGTCCGTCAGACTTTGAAACAATATCAAATGTAAGGTCTTTATTAACTTTTCCGATATAGATTGGGAGCCATGCGTGATGATTTTTCTCGTCCATCTTTATCTTTCCTGCCGGACAGCTTATCTCCATTCCCGCTGCCGCTTTTACAATATCAGCAGGCTTTGTCGAACCAGCTTTTTCAATGGCATCCGCAAGCATATACACACCTGTATATGTAGACTCTGCACCGTTGTTTACTGTTGTGTCAGTTCCGTATTTTTCTTTGTATTTCTTTACAAACTCATCTGACTCCTTAGTTCCAAGTACATTAAAATAGTTAAAGCATGAATATGTACCGACTGCTGCCTTACCGATACCTTTTACAGTTCCCTCATGACAGGCAACTGAGCATATCGGGGTCTTTTTCATATCTATTCCGTACTGTGAGCAGTCTGAATAAAATGATACGGAGTCGTTACCTGCAACTGCTGAGAATATAACATCAGGTTTTGCACTCTTAATCTTATTTACGATAGAAGCAAAATCAGTTGTTCCTGATGGTGCGTACTCCTCACCGACACATTCAGCACCGAGGTCTTTAAGTTTCTTCTTTGCATAACTTATGGTATTTTTAGGAAACTCGTAATCTGAACCGACAAAGAAAATCTTCTTTCCGATATTTTTTGTTATATATGGCAAAAATCCGTCTACCTGCTGACTTGGAACTGTATTTGTATAAAGAACATTGTCAGATGGTTTTTCACCCTCATAAAATGTGTTATAAACAAGCAGGTTATCATATTTTTCAATAATAGGTTCTACTGAAAGTCTTGTCGATGTTGAATTTGTTCCGACAATCGCACACACCTTGTCATTTAATATAAGTTCCTGTGCTTTCTCAGCCGCCATTGAAGGGTCTGAACCGTAATCACTGTAAATTGCCTTAATCTTTTTGCCGTTTATTCCGCCTTTTTCATTTATCTCATCGATTGCCATCTCTGCACAGTTTTTCATAGGTGTTTCTGAAATTGAAAAATCACCTGTTGTGCTGAGCAAAACTCCAACTTTTATAGTATCGCTCTTGTCACCTGAGTCTGATTTTGACTCACTGCTAATAGCTGAGTCACAGCCTGTCATTCCAAAAACCATTGCCGCCGCTAAAACTAAAGATAATAATTTCTTTCTCATATATGCC
>JBNMLR010000072.1:0-7817 GCA_050874945.1 Butyribacter sp.
GTATCAGAATTGTTTATGTGACATATCAGCATAATAAAAAAGGAGAATAGTATTATATATGTAAGTGTTATGCTATAGCGAAGATTTCCACCAAACATTAGTTGTTTTGGAGTAATATTAAAGAATATATAAGGTATATTTATGGACAAAGTATCAGTGAAAAGAGTAAGTAATGTATATACGATATTCCAAAAAAATAACTTAATAAAATCAGTATCATATATAAAATGACAGATAATAAACTGAACAATAAAAGTAATAAGCAAAGTGTATATTACAGATGGATTGAGACTATTTAAAATAAATAAAAAAGCTGAAAGTCCGGCGGTGCTTAATGTTATAAATAATTTTTTGTTAATATTAAGCTTATATTCCGCTTTGGAATTCATTAAATAAAAAAATAAAATGTATTCTGCAAAATCAATAATATATTCCCAAATATATGATAAATAATTTGTCATTTTGCAACCTCCGTATTGTTATGCTGGCATTTTGTTTGTTTTTTTCTTACAAAAATTTCTATGACTGCAAAAAGATATACACTTATGATTATATAAATAATAAGTGATGATAAGCTGGTAAATTTATAAAATTTAAAAATAACAGATAGTATAATCCCGGATATAAAAAATACTAATGCAAGAATTTTATGCAATTTTTTTTGAGTATTATTTAAAAGAATATTCTGTTTTGAAGAAATAGGTGCATATCTAAGTATAAAAGGAAGAACCAATATAACAGTTATAAAAATGATTTTGTATGTATTATTACAATTTGTGCTAAGCAGAATTGTCAGTGTGCAGGTGATTATGCTGAGGGTAATACATAAAAAATGAGTAGGTGCATGAAAGCCGCCAAAATATTTTCGTAAGATTGAAAAATATATAATCCATATGATATACAATAATATATGATGTGAGATTATACCAAGCATTAATATAAATATAGTTGTAATAAGTGTGTTTAATATACATTCAAGTCCATAACTTAAAACATCAATATCATATGTATCGTCTTTAAGTAATTTGTAAATTTTAGTTGACAGCACTGTTGATAATTTTTTTAACATTTATATTCCACCTCCCATAATATAAGTTAAATAACTGTTTTTTAGTGTGGTTAAATATTTCCTGCCTATAGTCTGGAGTTTCTTATTTGACAGAAAAATTGTATTTTTTTCTATCTTTGTAATATGACTAAGATTGACAATGCAGGTTTTATGACAGCGAACAAATGATTTTGGCAGGGTATCTGCGATTGTTTCAAGTGAACTACGGTCAGTGTATGTATTGTTTGATGTCATTATATTTATTTTATGAAGATTACTTGTTATTGTTATTATATTTGCATAAGGTATGCTTACTATTGATTGTCGGTTTTTAAATACATATTGTTTATCTGAGTATTTTTCAATCAGAGAATTTAGTACGGGATATAACTTATCAATTTGTATCGGTTTGAGCAGAAAATTAAAAGCATTTACATTGTAACCCTCAAAAACATATTCATGATAGGATGTTATAAAAATAATATCGTTATCAAAACCGGAAAGTCTGAGTTTTTTAGCAATATCCATTCCTGTAATAGCTGAAGGAACATCAGGTTGTAATTGAATATCCATAAAGATTACATCATAATAAGTATATTTTGTATTGCCTGAAATCAAATTTTCTGCTGAATTAAATACATCAATATTAAAATTATGAGAGTTTTTATCCGCCCAAATTAATATTAAATTTTTTAATTGATTTGCAAATAATATATTATCTTCTAATATAGCTGCATTTATTATCATTTTGAGTACCATCCTGTTTTATAAAAAAATGTATTCTTTTTTGAAAAAAGTAAATATAATTTGTAGTTAAAATGTCGTTTGTGCTGTTTCAAATACCGTTTGTGCATAGGCATATTGAAAAAAACATCAAATTATGTAATATAAATTATATATTACATAGATGGAAATAGTCAATGTAATAAATTTATTGGAGAGGAGTCAAGTGTATGAAAAAGGCTAATGAGACAGTATGTAAATTTTTGGCAAATTTAATTGTACATACGGCTGAAAAAAAAGCACATTCAGCTTGCCATGGTTATATGTATGAACCAAATGTGCCAAAAAAGCTTCTTGAACAAAGTAAGAAAAAATAGAAAGTGAGGAGAAATGGATATGAAGAAATACAGCTTAGTGAAAAAAGGAACTGCTTTAGCAATTGCGGCAGCAGTGACTCTGAGTGCAGGAAATGTGGCTTTGGCAGATTCATATAGTGATGATTTTACTATTGAAAAGAATAACTATGTAGAGGTCTTGAAGAATTCTAAAATCAACAAGTCAAGTGCGTCAGGTACGGCTGCAAAATTTACGTGTAACATGAAAGTATCAGGAAGTGATACATTAAGTTTTTATGTAATAAACAAAAATAATCACATTGTATCATCTAAAGCGGCAGTATTTAGTAATACAGCAGCAGGAACAACGAAAACTGCACCTTATAGGGAAGGAAAAGGGCTTAAGGGTAATCCGTTTTATTTCAGATGTTCTTTAGATTTTCATTCTGCATCGTCAAGTATGAAAGTGAGATATAAATTCGTTCCGTGATTATCGTGTGTATTAAAAAAATAGTATAAATATACAAGTCAAAAAGATATGTACAATAATTGTATATATCTTTTTGGCAACTGTTTAGCACTGTCAGGGAAGTCTCACACTTCTACTGCGTAGAGCAATAGGTGGCGAGTGGAGACTTGCTGACACAAAATTTATCTGATGGAGAGGGATGTTCAATGAAAAAATTTAAACAAATATTATGTATCATATGTGTATTAAGTTTGCTGACAGGCTGTGGCGGCAAACAGAATAAGACGGAGAAAAAAACATACAGACAGGAACTGAGCGAAGAAGAAATGTCAAACGGTCATGCTTCGTTTGATATTGATGACAAATTTAAGGTTGACGCAAATGTCACAAAGTCAGAAGTATATAAGGATGGAATGAAGTCCTATTATATGAATCAGTATAAAGAAAAAATAAAAGGTACATCAAAGAAGTTTACTGATAACCCGACTGTTTTTAACAGGACACAAAAGGAAATGGAGAAAACTTTAAACAAACTTATACCGGGAAAGCTTTCATGGAAAAGAATTAATAGAAAATATAAAAATGATCCATATATAGAAGGAACATATAAATCTGATGATGGTGATAAATATAAAATGCGTATAGTATGGGATACTTATGATAATGTAACGGGAAACAGCGATACATATTTTTGTCCAAGTTTTTATATGCAGAGTGAAAAAAGTGATAAAGAGCATATAACAGCCTTAAAGATTGGAATGGATGAAGATATTGACGGCATAAAGACCGATTATACTGATAAGATTGAAAAAAATGTCGGTACTTATAAAAAAGCAGTTGAGGAGCTTACAGGAAGAAAGATAAATGATGAATACAGGATGTATTCATTAAATGCTAAATCTGCTAAGATTATCAATGATGTTCGGGATATAGGGCTTAAATACAATGGAAAACAGTATGATTTGCTCGCATTTTATAAGGATGTTGATAATCTTAAGTTTTCAGATGTTGATCCCGGTTATCAGGTAAAAGCGGATGAGAAACCTGATAAATGGGCAAGGACAACAAGTGCCGGTAATGATCAGTTGAGCTCAATGTATGATACATCGGTATATCTTGTATTCTGTGAAGGGAAGCTTGAGTATATAGAAGCTGATTCTTTTAGAGAGACAGGCAGCGTATATAAAAATACGCAGAAGATTATATCGCCAAATAAAGCATTAAAAGAGGTTATTAAATTTTATGAGAAAAAATTGCTTGTAGAAGAGGTTAAGATTAAAACTATAGAGCTTCAGTATATTGCTTACTATGCAAGTGACAGTTCAAAAACTGTTAAGCCGATAATTACACCTGCGTGGGTGATAGGAGTTTATGACAATGATGAATCAATAGAGAAAATTGCATATTTTTGTTATGACGGATATACAGGGGAGTGTTATGGAAATGAAATTATATCATGGTAAAAAAATTATGGAATGGCGGAGGTGGTTTATATCACCGGTATTTATCATTATAGTTATATTGTGTGGAACGGTAACGATGCTTGATGTATGTTCAAGTGAAAATTTTGTAGCTGATTTAAAGATAGGATACACGGATAGTGTTACCTATTATTATCTTTTAAATGTAGGCTTTTTTAGTATTGTAGGATACTGTCTTGCAGCGTGCACGGGAGCTGTTTTGTATGCGGCTGATTATGAAGAAAATTCAGTATATATGCGTATAAACAGGATGGGAGTAAACAGGTATGTGTTTTCTAAAATAATACAGACATTAACAGGAGCATTTGTATGTGGTTTTATTGCAATTTTGTGTTGCTTTTTTGGGGTGTCAATAGTTTATGAGGCATCGATGTTTCCAGAATCTCCAGAATCAATTTCAGGAGTTACAGACAATCTGTTACTTCTTGCAGGTAGAAACACGGAATATCTTTTTACATTGGCAGTTATATCAGGTCTGTGTTATGCGTTTTATTCACTTATGACATTATTTATCTCAATATTTGTGCCAAACAAAAAACTTGTCATAGCATTTCCGATGATACTATGGTTTATATTTCAGTATATATGGGTAAAGATTCCGCTTTTGCCGTCTTTTATGACACCGTCTTTAATATTTGATCCCACGAGACAGTTTGGAGATTTGTATAATCTGTCACCGTATATCACTGTATTGATACTTTTTGCAGAAATATCTGTAATAGCGGCTGTCATAGCTTTGGTCTTTCATTTTAAGTTGAGACGGAGCGGTGTTTTTGGAGGTGTGGAGGATGAATAAAATGAAAAAGGTATTTAAGGTTGCCATTTATGAATTAAAACTTATGTGTTTTTCATCAAAGTTTTTGATACTGTCAATTCTGGCTTTTATTATAATGGATGTTACGGTAAGAGGATACAGAATGTTTTCGCAGGATTATAACCTGCCTATAGCACCGGCTGTGCTGCCGTTTTATTTTGCCGATGTGAGTTACGGGAATATAGAGATACTGTTTCTGTTGCTCTGGTTTAGTGATGTGCCGATGAAACAGAGGGTGCAGAACCAGATATTACAAAGATGCGGTATGCCGTGCTTTGCGCTTGGACATCTGTTGTCAATCGTATTTGCAACAATAGCTTTTGTGCTGGAACAGTTTGTATTTTCGGTTTTGCTGTGTGGGACAAATCTTACATTTACAAGCTGGGGAAAAGTATGGGGAAGTGCAGCGGCAGGAACGGTAAAAAAACTTGGATATTCAAGTGGTTTTGTAATATCAAAAAATATATTTCAGAATTATACGGTACCGCAGGCATTGCTGTTTTCGATGACGATATTTTTGCTGATGGGGATATGTTATGGAATGTTAGAGTTTCTGCTGAACGGTCTGCAGAAAGGAAAACTCGGAACAGTGGTATTGTCGGTATGGAGCGTTGCGTGGATATTTTTAAAGACGAACACAACTGATTTTATACGCTCGTTTATGAAATATGCACCGCAGGGCTGGTATGATCTTGGAAGAAATAATATAAGTGCATCAAAGAATATAATCAGTGGTCTTTTTGTGGGTGTAGTGGTTTTGTTTATTATAAATTTTGTGCTTGTAATGCAGAAGAAACTTGAGCTTGTAAAATAAATGAAGTGTTGCAAAACTGATTATATATTGTGTTGTTATATCCATATGAACCAAGAAAAATTATTGGCAGTTTTGCAAATATATGTTGTGGTAATATGTATTTGTGAAATTATTATAATATGTGATTAGATTGTGAGATTAAAAAAATATAATTATTTTGGTAAATGTCTGATGTTAATATATAAAAGGAGGAGCACAATGGAAGATAAGATAGTAGTGAAGAATGTTTCTAAAATGTTTGGGAAAGAGAAAGTGCTTGATAATGTGAGCCTGACGGTTAAAAAGGGAAGTATAGTGGGGATTGTTGGAAGAAACGGGAGCGGAAAGACTGTTCTTTTTAAACTGATTTGTGGTTTTTACAGTGCGAGTGACGGTGAGATAATAGTTGACGGAAAGAAGCTTACAAAGAGCCATTCGACACCCGAAAATATAGGGAGTATCATAGAAACACCGGGATTTTTGGGAAGTTATTCAGGTTACAGAAATCTTAAGTTTCTTGCCGACATAAGAAACAGGATTGGAAAAAAGGAGATATGCGAAGCAATAGAGATGGTCGGACTTGACCCAAAGAGCAGAAAGCACGTCAGAAAATATTCGCTGGGAATGAGACAGCGTCTCGGACTTGCACAGACATTTATGGAAGGACAGGACATACTGATACTTGATGAGCCGATGAACGGACTTGACAACCAGGGCGTAGCAGATATGAGAATGCTGTTTCTGAAACTGAAAGAACAGGGTAGGACGATGCTTGTTGCAAGCCACAACAGGGAAGATATTGATGTGTTATGCGACGAGGTCTATGAAATGGATCACGGGGTACTGACAACAGAGAGAAAGTAACAAAAATAAGCCATTTTGAGTATTTCAAGATGGCTTGTTTTTTATTTAGTCAATATTTATTCGTAGGATTGAAACTAGCAGCTAAGCTGTGTGGTGGTGAATGATTGAAAGTTTGGAGAGTAGAGCCTGTTATCTTTACAGAAATATGTCCAAATGTTAGAATGTAGCTAAACAATACAATAGAAAATGGCAGGAGTTTACAATAACAAATGTGCTCTTGAAATTCTTCGTTTTGAGAAGATACCGAGAGTACATATAATATAACAGGAGGATGGATATGGCAAGAACGGTAAGTATAGGAACTCAGGACTTTGAGAAAATGATACAGAGAAACTGTTTTTATGTAGATAAAACTGGTTTTATAAAAGAGTGGTGGGACAGTGAAGATGAGGTTACACTTATAACACGCCCCCGCCGTTTTGGAAAAACATTAAACATGAGTATGCTGAACTGTTTTTTCTCAAATAAGTATGTGGATAGAGGAGATTTATTTGACAAACTTGAGATATGGAAAGATGAGAAATATCGTGAGATACAGGGAACATATCCTGTGATATTTCTGAGTTTTGCAAATGTAAAACAGAATAGCTACAAAGGAACAATTATAAAGATAAAAAAAATAATATGTGATGAATTTCAAAAATATGCTTTTTTGAAAGACTGGGACGGATTGACAGAAGTTGAGAAAAAACATATTAGAGAACTTGACTATGATATGAGTGATGAGTCGGCACAGGAAGCTATTAATGATTTATCAAATTATCTCAGCAGATATTATGGAAAAAAAGTAATCATACTTCTTGATGAATATGACACACCTATGCAGGAGGCATATGTAAACGGATATTGGGATGAACTTGTTGCTTTTACAAGAAGTCTGTTTAATTCAACATTTAAGACAAATCCGTATCTGGAGCGAGCGATAATGACAGGAATAACGAGGGTGTCAAAAGAAAGTATTTTTTCTGATTTGAATAATCTTAAAGTAATTACTGTTACCAGCGGGGAATATTCAAAATGTTTTGGATTTACGGAAAAGGAAGTGTTTGATGCACTTGATGAGCAGGGACTTTCTGGTGAAAAAGAGAGAGTAAAGTTATGGTATGATGGATTTACATTTGGAAAAAGTAAAGATATTTATAATCCGTGGTCAATAATTAACTTTCTTGATGAGAAAAATTATAAAACATACTGGGCGGATTCAAGTTCAAACGGATTAATAAACAGCTTAGTGAAAACAGGCAGCTCATATATAAAAATGATGATGGAGACACTTCTAAAAGGAAAAAC